>JAHFDE010000089.1 GCA_023249165.1 Candidatus Methylomirabilota bacterium
TCCCAGTTGTGGCCGTTGCGATCTTGCTGATGCCGCATTTCACTTTTGCGCAGGGCGCGAAGCCCACCGGCACGAAGCCGCCGGCCAGGCACGTCGTAGTCACGCCGGATCAACTGGTCTGGAAGCCGCTCATACCCGGCGTGGAGATGTCCGTCGTCTCCGGCGACCCGGACGGGAAGGGCGGATTGTACGTGATCCGCATCCGCACCAAGGGCGAGGTCAGGGTGCCGCCGCACTGGCACCCGACCGAGGAACACGTTACGGTGCTGGAGGGCTCGTTCCTGATGGCGCACGGAGACACATACAATGCCTCCAAGCTGATCGAGCTGAAGCCCGGCGGGCACTCCATCGTGCCCGCGACGATGCGCCACTTCGGCTTTCACAAAGCCGGAAATGTGATCGAAGTCTTTGGAGAAGCACCGTTTGTCGTCAACTGGGTGAATCCGGCAGACGACCCGAATAGAGCCAAGAAAAAATAAGCGTGGGACCCGGAGGAAATAACTCCGAGGTGCGCGTTCTCGGTCGCAGGGATGCGGCTTGACCCGAGTCGTGAGATGATGTATAGTGGTGATGTATACCGGCTTGTGGGAGGTCGTCCATGCGCCGCACGCAGATTTACCTGACCGACGACGAGCGGAAAGCCCTCAGGGCGATAGCCCGCCGGCTGCGCAAGACCCAGAGTGAGGTGATCCGATCGGCTGTAGACCGCTTCATCGATCGTCACGTCGACCACAGGAGGCTGGAACTGCTCCGTCACGGACGCGGTATCTGGAAGGACCGCCGTGACCTGCCCGATTTTCGAAAGATCCGCCGCGAGCTTGACCGATCCGCAGCAGCGCGCGGGTAATCCCGATGCCGGCGCGCTATCTGCTTGATACGGATGTGCTTGTCGAGTACCTTCGCGGCAGTCCGAAGGCAATCCAGTATCTCGAAGGTCTGAAAGGTGACCTTGCCATCTCTGCCATTACCGTTGCAGAGCTCTTCTCCGGCGTGAGAGGGGACGAAGAGCAGACGGCCCTTGAGCAGTTTGTTGAGGCCTTCCAGGTTGTTCCGGTAGGCGAAGACATCGCCAGGCGCGGGGGCTTACATCGGAGAGAGTATCGGGCCAGTCATGGCACAGGCCTGGCAGATGCCCTCGTCGCGGCATCCGCCCAAGCGGCGGGTGCAGTCCTTGTCACTTTCAACCGGCGACATTACCCCATGATCTCTGAGATAAAGGTGCCCTACCGCCGAGGGTGAAGGGAACGGCAAACTCCGCTCGCCCTCCTTGATTCGCGCTTCCCCGCCGCTCAGGCACGGTAGATTTTGCTTGACACGGTTTTGTGGAAATATTATGGTCTGACCAACAGACCTCTAGACCTTCAGACCTCAACCACAGGAGTCAACCTGTGATTCTAAAAGCAATAAGAAAAACAAGGGTTTACGAAGATATCGTCACGCAACTGAAGGATTTGATCGCAGGCGGAAAACTCCGTCCTGGCGATCAACTACCCCCCGAACGGGAACTTTCCGAGACCTTCAAGGTAAGCCGCGCCTCGGTCCGGGAGGCGATCCGCGCACTAGAATCTATGGGCTTCCTGGACACGAAACAGGGTGAGGGGACCTACATCGCCTCCAGCGTCGAAACCCTACTCGCCTCTCTTCCCTCCACTCTATTCCAGCGAAGGGATTTCCTCCTCCAGGTCTTCGAAGCGCGAAAGATCCTGGAGCCTGCCATTGCTGCTCTCGCCGCCGAGCGGGCCGCCCTCGAGGAGGTCGCCCAGCTCGAGACCATCCTCACGGAGCAGGCCCGACAGATCACCGAGGGAGAGACCGGGGTAGAGGCCGATACGCGCTTTCACTCCACACTAGCTGAAGCCGCCAAGAACGGAGTGCTCCTCAAGCTCAATGATGCGATCGTTGACAGTCTGCGGGAAACCCGTGAGCGGTCCCTGCAAACGCGGGGTCGACCCGCCCGATCCCTGGCGGGGCACCGGGAGATCCTGCAGGCCATTCAGACCAGAAATCCGGCCCGGGCCCGAGAGGCGATGCTCGACCATCTCGAGGCCATCGAGCACAACGTTTTGAAGTTGCAAGCCGAGGAACAGAAAGAGAGAGAAAGCGACACTCCGGCAGCCGTGAGTGTCGGCGCGGGCGGCGATCTGAGCACCAAGGAGATATAACCCTCGTTCGAGACAGGAGGAAAGCGCATGACAGGTTCGGTTGAAGTCGTCTACCGCGGGATCTTCCAAAAGCACTTGGGACAGCGAATCACCCGCGGGATCGTCCTCGCCGCCGTGAAGGAAGGCAAGGTCGGGATCTCCTTCGGGCGATACGGAGATTCGCCGGAGCGGAATGGGATCCCGGCCAAGAGCTTTGCCGTGGTGGCGGACAACGAGGAGGAATTGCAAGCCTACCTCTCCCGCTACGAACCGAGCAACAATGATGTGACCGTGGCGGTCGATGATACCCTCTGCAAGGGGGTGGAATCCTGGGCCTGGTACGGGCTCCAACCGATCAACAAACTCACCCGGCCGGGCGGCACGGTCCTGGCCACCTCGATGCAGTCTCCTGAGGAGCTGCTGAAAGACTGCCACCGCAAGGATGCCGAATGGAGCTTGGCCGTGATCAAGGCGATCCCCAGCTTTTCCGGCCTGTGGGTGTACAAGGATGATCACACCGACGTCCGGGTCCTGGGCGCCATCGCCCGGTTGGCCCCCCACGTGGTCAAGCTCGAGTCCGTGGAGGCCGCGATTCGGGACGAGTGGGGGGACGAGCTGAAGGTCGCCTCGGTCCGCAAAGCCTACGAGCGGGTCGAGATCCGCAAGGTCCGACCGGATGAGGGAAATCCCGAGAAGCCCTACGAGTTCCAGCTCCCGAAGTGGTGGGAGATGAAGGAAGGGCTGGTCATTCCGGGGATCCCGGTCAAGCAGGAGGTGGAAGGCTGGGAAGGCGGATACCGCCCGGGTCGCAACCCCACCTTCAAAAAGTTCTCCACTCGCACCATGCGGCCGGTCGTGGACTTCGAGATCTGCACCAAGTGCACCCTCTGCTGGCTGCAGTGCCCCGATTCCTGCTTCGACGTCACCCCGACCGGCCACTACGACGCCAACATGGAAGCCTGCTGCGGCTGTGGCGTTTGTGAGGCGGTCTGCCCGGTGGAGAACTGCATCACCATGGTGAACGAGGCGGCCTTCGCTGACAACGCCAGCCAGTTCGAGACGTACGAGAAGGACAAGGACGCCTACAAGACCTGGCTCAAGGGCAAGATCGAGGACAAGGTTGTGACGTACCGCTCCCACGGATTCCGGTACCGGGGACAGTACGAGGAGGAGCTGGCTCAAATGGCGGCCGGCGGTCAGCTGCATAGCGGGGTGCAATCGATCAATGAGGAGCCGGGAGCGGGGCCAGGGTAAAGTGGACGCACAACGGGCGTCCACTTTAGAGCAATGGAGCAACGGTTCGACTGTGCTCACCGCCCTGAGGCTGTCGAAGGGTGGAACATTTGAGCAATGAATTACGGAATGGCGATGCTCCATTGCGGTCTAATGCTCTAATGCTCCACTGTCACGAGTCGAAAGACGTGTGCGGAGAGGGACACACCGTGGAGATAATGGAGGGAAGGCAATGACGGTAGCAACCAAACCCGCGGCCGCGGCCGACAAGGAGATGCTCATCAGCGGATGCGCGGCCATCGCGCAGGCCCTGCGCCTCGCAGATATCGACGTCGTCACCGCCTATCCGATCCGGCCCTACGACACCGTGATGCAGGCGGTCGCCAAGCTGATCGCCAACGGCGAATTGGATGCGGAATACATCGTAGCCTCCAGCGAGCATGACCAGTTCGAGATCGTCAAGCACGCCTCGGCGGTGGGCGCCCGGGTCTTCTGCGGGTCGAGCGGGGTGGGCTGGATGTACGCCATGGAGGCTATCGCGGTGACGCCGGCGCTCAGGCTGCCGATGGTAGCGCTCGTCGGCAACCGGGCGCTCGACGACCCCGGGGCCTTCGGGTGTGAGCACAACGATGCCCTCTGCGTCCGAGACCTGGGCTGGATGCTCACATGGGTGGATACGGCCCAGGAGGCCCTGGATACGGCGTTGATCGCCTATCGGGTGGCGGAAGATCCCCGGATCTTCCTCCCCTGCGCGATCGGGGCCGACGGGGCGTTTCTGACCCACTCCGAGACGATCGTCAAGGTCCCCAGCAAAGAAAAGGTGGACCAGTTTCTCCCCAAGTATGATCGAGGGGACAAGCTGCTGCACCCGGATAATCCGATCACCATCGCCCCGCAAGTCAACGAAGACTGGGTGATGGAGATCCGCAAGCAGAACGATGAGGCGATGCGTCGTGCCCGCGGCGTGATTCAGGAGGCCTTCCGGGACTTCCACAAGATCTTCGGCCGGCAGGGGGGCAACCCCTTTGTGGAATCCTACATGGCGGACGACGCCGAAGTGATCCTCTTCGGCCAGGGCACTCTCTCTATGCCGGTGAAAGTCGGCGTCCGGAAGCTCCGGGAGCAAGGACATAAGGTCGGCTTCGTGCGCCTGCGCTGGCTGCGCCCCTTCCCGACGCCGGAAGTCCAGGAGGCGCTCGGGCGGGCCAAAGCCGTCGGGGTCGTCGATCGGGACTACTCCTTTGGGTCGCCCAACTACGGCGCGGTGCTGTACAATGAAGTCCGATCCGCCCTGTACGATCTGCCGAAGCGGCCCCACGTCATCAGCTTCATCTGTGGACTGGGCGGCCGCGAGGTGACTTTGGATAGCGTTGTCGAGATGAGCGAGATCCTGCTCAAGGTCGCAAAGACCGGCAAAGTCGAGCAACCCAACTATTGGATTGGGGTAAGGGGGTAAGAACCATGACAAAGGCATTGACCGTTTTGCCGACCCAGAACCTTGAACCATTCAAGGGGGTCAAGAAGATCGCCCTCGAGGAGTACTTTACCTCGGGTCACAGGACCTGCCAGGGGTGCGAGTCGGCCCTGGTGATGAAGCTCATGGCCAAGGCCGCCGGTCCCCGGACCGTCATCCTGGGCGCTACCGGCTGCATGTACGTCGCCAACACCACCTACTACTCCACCTCCTGGGTCGTGCCCTGGATGCACACTCAGCTCGGGGCGGCCGGTTCGGCAGCGGTGGGGACGGCGGCCGGGCTCAAGGCGCTCATGCGCAAGAACCGGATCAAGCAGGAGCCGATTAACGTCATCGCCTTTTGCGGCGACGGGGGCGGGGCCGATATGGGGCTCAGCTCGATTTCGGCCGCACTCACCTATCCCGAGTACAATTTCCTGATTTTGATGTACGACAATGAGTCGTACGCCAACACCGACATCCAACTCTCCAGCATGACGCCGTACGGCGCCAACACCACCTTCTCTCCTCCAGGGAAGGCCCGGCGGATCCTGCACAAGCGGTGGAAGAAGAACGTGGCTGGCATGCTGGCGGCCGGGCACCCGGAGTGCCGATACGTGGCCACTGTGGACGCCTCGTACGCCCTGGAGATGATGAACCGGGTCCGCAAGGCACTCACCATCGGCGGGCCGACCTTTATCCACTCCCTGGATCCGTGTCCGAAGGGTTGGGACTACGACCCGATCCAGTCCCATGATCTCGGGGAGCTGGCCGTGGAGACCGGAGTCTGGCCCCTCTTCGAGGTCGAGGATGGGGTCCTGAAGTTCTACGGCAAGTCCAAAAGCATCGCCCAGGGCCGCAAGCGGAAGCCGGTTCGGGAGTATCTGCTGCGACAGGGTCGCTTCGCCCACTTCACCGATGAAGACATCGAGTACTTCCAGAAAAAGATCGACCAGATGTGGGAGCGGTGGCTCATCCCGGGCGCCGTCTGCATCGCGATGAGCGACGACATCAAGAAGGCCCTGGCCAAGTCCGAGGTCGAACTCGCCACCGCCAACTGATCCTTCCGTGTGGCGCGGGGTCACTTCCCAGTGACCCCGCGGCCGTATTACCTCTGTTGTTCCCCCCCCCTTGTTTCCCGAGCTAGCCACACCCTACAACCGGAACCTGATCGGCTCGAACGCGACATCCTTCGAGCCTCGTGACAGATTTGACGAAACAGTGTTTCTGCCTCATAATAAGAGCAGTTAGGCGCTCCGATCGGGGCCGGGAATAGGTGAAGTAGCCACCCCGTCGGTTTGCGCCTTCGTAAAAGGAGAGGCAGCATGCGCAAAATGAGATGGTGGGTATCGTCGGCGGTCGTTGGGATCCTTCTGGGACCAGGTGTTGTTCTATTTACGCCCGGGGATGCCCCGGCGGCGTGGCAGCCCTCGAAGCCGGTCGAGTTCGTGATCATGGCGGGACCCGGGGGCGGGGCCGACATCTATGCCCGCTACATCTCGGGGCTCATCGAGAAGAATAAGCTGGCCCCCGTCCCCTTCGTGCCGGTCAACCGCGACGGTGGGGCCGGTGCCGTGGCGATGGAGTACACGAAGGGTAAAGAGGGAGATGCCCACACCATCATGATCACCCTCTCGAGCTTCATCATGACCCCCATGATTCAGAAGCTTCCCTTCAACTACAAGAACTACACCCCGATTGCCCTCCTGGCCTTGGACAATTTCTGGCTCTGGGTGAACACGGAAAGCCCATGGAGGAGCGTGGCCGACGTCGTGGCTGAGTGCAAGAAACGGGATCTCAAAGTAGGGGGAACAGGCACCAAGCAGGAGGATGAGTTGCTCTTTGCCTTCTTTGAACAGAAAGCGGGATGCAAGCCGATCGCCTACGTCCCCTTCAAGGGGGGTGGAACCGTCGCGGCCAGTCTGGTCGGAAAACACGTCGAGGCCACGGTGAATAATCCCAGCGAGGCGCTCCCCCACTATCCGGATAAGGTCATACCCCTCGCCACTTTCGCCGAGAAACGCCACGAGGGAACGCCGTACAAGGACCTTCCCACGATGAAGGAGCTGGGTTACCCCATCACCTACCAGATGATCCGGGGGATCTTCGGTCCGCCCAAGATGCCCAAGGAGGCCCAGGAGTACTACGTCGGCCTGATGAAGAAGGTCTTCGAGCTGAAGGAGTTCCAGGAGTTCCTGGATAAGAACGTCCTCGCCCCGACCTTCTTGGCTGGCCCCGAGTTCGCCAAGTGGCTCGATGGGTATAACGATCTGCACAAGGAGGTCATGACCAAGGCGGGCTGGCTCAAGTAAACCCCCCTACCCATAACGGGCCGGGCTGTTCCCTACGTGGGGCAGCCCGGTCTTCTCGTGCAGTCACCATCGGAGTGCGGACCTTGAAAAAGGCGGACATCATCTGTGCTGTAGCCCTGCTGGCCGTTGCCGGGGTCGGTTTCGTGGAGGCGATTCGCCTGGGATCTGGCTGGGGTCCCTCAGGGCCGCAGGCGGGCTTCTTCCCCTTCTGGCTGTCGGTCATCCTCGGCCTGTGTAGCCTCTCAATTCTGGTCAAGGCGATCCGGATGGATCCGGCCCGCGAGGTGGAAAAGAAACCCTTCGTCACGAAGACGCAGTTGAAACCGGTCCTGGCCGTTTTCCTTCCCATGGCGGCCGCCGTCCCCCTTATCGAGGTGATCGGCTTTTACCTGATGTCGGCCCTCTACCTCGCCTTCTTCATGCGATGGATGGGCCGGCACTCCTGGCCAGCGGTCTTCGCGATCAGTCTCCTCTTTCCCGTAGCCACCTTTCTGATTCTTGAGCGGTGGTTTCTTATCCCTATGCCCAAGGGGATGTTTGGCGAGTACCTCCCCTTTTAGGGAGGGAATCCAACGATGGAAGCCCTGGCGAATCTCATTCACGGCTTCAATATCGCTATCTCCCCGTTCAACCTGATGATCGCCGCCTTCGGGATCTTCCTCGGCGTGATTATCGGCGTCATCCCCGGTCTCGGCGGAACCAGCGGCGTGGCGATCCTCCTGCCCCTCACCTTCACCATGCCCACCACCTCAGCCATTGTCTTTCTCTCTTGCATCTACTGGGGGGCCCTCTTCGGCGGCGCCATCACCTCGATCCTGTTCAACATCCCGGGCGAACCCTGGTCGGTCGCGACGATGTTCGACGGCTACCCCATGGCGAAACAGGGAAAAGCAGGACAGGCACTCGCCTCGGCCTTCGTTCCTGGCTTTTTCTCGGCTCTCTTTTCGGTGATTCTCTTCACCTTCTTCGCACCCCCCCTGGCCAGGCTCGCCCTGAAGTTCGGTCCGGCCGAGAACTTCGCCGTCCTCACATTAGCCTTCAGCACCTTCACCGGGCTGGGTGGCGGCTCTCCCGCCAAAACCATTGCCTCGGCGTGTGTCGGCTTCCTCTTGGCCTCTGTCGGCCTGGACATTGTGACTGGAAGACCCCGACTTAACTTCGGGTCGATCACGCTGCTCAGCGGCTTCAGCTTCATTACCGCCTCTATCGGCCTCTTCGGGATTGGCGAGATCCTCCTGGCGGCGGAGGAGGCGCTGGAGTTCAAGGGTGTCCAGGGCAAAATCGGGCTGAAGGATATTGGGGTGACGATCAGGACGTTGGGGGGAATTTCGTGACCTGGATTACCGGGACGATCTTGGGCTTCTGGATCGGGGTCATGCCGGGAACTGGTGCAACACC
>JAHFDE010000224.1 GCA_023249165.1 Candidatus Methylomirabilota bacterium
CACCGAGACCGACGTGGCGCAGGAACCGCCGGTCATCCGGTTGGTGGAATCCCTGGTCACCCGCGGGATTCAAGAAGGGGCGACCGATATCCACGTCGAGCCGGAGGAGCGGTTGGTCCGCAACCGGTTCCGGGTGGACGGGGTGCTCCGCCAGGGCCCCGATGTCCCCAAAGAGCTCCAGATGGCGATCATCGCGCGGCTCAAAGTCATGGCCAATCTGGACATCGCCGAGAACCGCCTCCCGCAGGATGGGCGGATGGATTTTCAATTCGGCGGTCGGCAGATCGACATCCGCGTCTCGACCTTCCCGACCATCCGGGGCGAGAACCTGGTCCTCCGCGTCCTGGATCGGGCGAAGCTCGTCCTGGGGCTCGAACAGCTCGGCTTCACACCGGATCATCTCACCTTCTTCAGACGGGTCTTGCAGAGCCCGAACGGGATCATCCTGGTCACGGGCCCGACCGGCAGCGGAAAGACCACTACGCTGTACTCGGCCATGTCATATCTCAACGCCGAGGAGCGGAACATCATCACCATCGAGGATCCGGTGGAGTACGAGATCCAGGGGATTCGACAGTCGCAGGTCAACGTCAAGGCGGGACTCACCTTCGCCAACGGCCTCCGCCACATCCTGCGTCAGGATCCGGATGTGATCATGGTGGGGGAGATGCGGGATGACGAGACCGTCGACGTCGCGATCCGGGCCGCCCTCACCGGGCACCTGGTCTTCAGCACGCTCCACACCAATGACGCCGCGGGCGCGGTCCCCCGCCTCACCGACATGGGGGTGGCCCCGTTCCTTCTCGCCTCGGCCCTCCTCCTGGTGGTGAGCCAGCGGCTGGTGCGGAGCATCTGCCACAGTTGCAAGGAGGAGGCGGAGGCCGATCCGGCCCTGCTGCGGCGCCTGGGGCTTCAAACCGATGGCGGGGATCAGCTCAAGTTCTATCGCGGGAAGGGCTGCGACAAGTGCGGAAATACCGGGTACCGGGGCCGCATCGGGATCTTTGAACTCTTGCGGGTCGGCCCGGAGATGACTCCTCTGATCTTGGAAAAAGCGGACAGCGGGAGTATTCAACGGGCGGCGCGGGCCCAGGGGATGCGGACGATGCTCGAGGACGGGATTCGGAAGGCCCTCCGGGGAACCACCACGCTGGAAGAGGTGGCCCGAGAGGCCCTGATGAATTAGTGCCGTTCCAACGTCTACCGCCAAGAGAGGTGCATGTGACGCTATATGGCTACATGATGTTCCGTGGGCGCGACTGCAGGACCCTGTCCCGTTCCAATGAGTTGGAACGGCATTAGGAGATGCGGTGCCGAACTTCGCCTACAAGGCCTGCGATGAACGGGGGGATACGGTGAAGGGGGTCTTGGCCGCCCAGGACGAGGAGCACCTGGCCGATCTCCTCGCGGCGGAGGGGCTCTACCTGCTCAGGAGCGCCAAGCCCCGGCGACTCACCCAGCACCCCTGGTTGCAGCAGCGGGTCCGGCGGCGGGACCTCATCCTCTTCTTTGTCCACGTCGGGACCGCGCTGACCGGCGGGATCTCGCTGCTCGAGGCCCTCCGGACCTATGCCGACGAGAGTGCCCACGAGCGCCTCCGCACCGTCGCCCGCGGCATGGTCAATGAGATCACCGGCGGATCGAGCTTCTCCGATGCGTTGGCCGGATATCCCGCGGTCTTCGCCCCGGTCTTTGTGAGCATGGTGCGCGCGGGGGAGGCGACCGGACATTTGGACAAGGTGCTGCAGGATCTCGTGAGCTTCCTCGAGTGGCAGGAGGCGTTAGCGGGGACCGTCAAGCAGGCGCTCACGTATCCGATTGTGCTCCTCGTCGCCATCGTGGGACTCACCACGCTCCTCGTGGGCTATGTCTTTCCCCAGCTCCTCCCCGTCTTTCAGAAGGTGCGAGTGGAGCTCCCCCTCCCCACGAGGATCCTGATCGCCGTAAGCACGGCGCTCCGCCAATACTGGATCGTCGGCCTCGTCGCCGTCGTCGGCGCGGCGACCGGCCTGCTCCTCTACATCCAGACACCGGCGGGCCGACTGCGCTTCGACCGGCTCGTGCTTCGGACCCCGGTGGTCGGCGGGATCGCCCGCCGCATCGCCCTCTCACGCTTTGCCCGATACCTCGCGGTGCTGTACACGGCCGGCGTGGAGTTCATCCAGTCGCTGCAGGTGGTGGAGCGCCTGGCAGGGAACCGGGTGATCGAGCTAGCCATCGGGGAGGCGCGTGAGGAAGTCATCGGGGGGTCCCTCCTCTCGGCCGCTCTGAAACGCACCGGCGTGGTCCCGACCCTGGTGGTCCAGATGGTGGCCACGGGCGAGACGACAGGGAAGATGGATGAGAGCTTGCAGAAGGTGTCGCAGTACTACGACCGGGAGGTCCAGGAGAGCGTGAAGCGGGCGACCGCCCTCATCGAGCCGGCCGCGATCATCGTGATGGCCGGCATGGTCCTCTTCGTGGCCCTGTCGGTTTTTCTCCCCCTGTGGGGGATGATCGGCCAGATCGCCCGGAGGTAGGAATGCGGATGCAGAGAGAAAAGGGACTGAGCCTGATCGAGGTCGTCATCATCCTGGCTGTCCTGGTGATCCTCGTCGCCCTGCTCGTCCCCTCGACGGTCCAGATCCTCACCGGTGCCCGGCGGAACGTCACCCTGGACGAAATGGAGAACCTGAAAAAGGCGATGATCGGCGATCCGGATCTCAAG
>JAHFDE010000225.1 GCA_023249165.1 Candidatus Methylomirabilota bacterium
CTTCTGCGGATCTGCCGCCGTGCTGCGGCGGAGCGCCTTGGCCGAGGTCGGCGGCTTCCGGACAGAGACGGTTACGGAGGACATCCATACGTCAGTCCACCTCCACGCCAGGGGGTATCGATCCATCTACGTCGATCGCCCCCTGAGCCGCGGGTTGGCACCGGAGAGTTTTGCCGGCTACCTCAGCCAGCGCCTGCGGTGGGCCCGAGGCGCCGTGCAGGGGCTGCGCCTCGACAACCCGCTGCTCTTGCCCGGGCTCACGTGGCGCCAGCGGGTGCTGTATTTCTTCGCCGTCTATTACTTCCTCTTTCCCTTGCCACGCCTGATTTACACCGTGGCCCCTCTCTGGTTCCTCCTGCTGGGGCTCAAGCCGCTCATCGCGGATATTCCGGATCTCGTCAACTACTTCATCCCCCAGTTCCTCTTGGCGGTCGTCGTCTTCGACACCTTTGCCGAAGGTCATCGCAGCAGTTTCGTGTCGAATGCCTACGAGCTGGCCTTGAGCGGTTGGCAGCTGCCCGTGATGGTGCATGCCTTCTTCCATCCACGGAGGGGCCGGTTTAACGTCACCCCAAAGGGGGAAACCCGGATGATGGGCCGTTTTCGCTGGCTGCTGGCCCTGCCGTCGCTGGTCCTCGGGTCCCTCCTGGTCTGCGGCATCCTCTGGGGGCTCGTCCCCCTGATCTTCGGCCAATGGCTATCCTCATACACGGCGGTGAATCTTCTGTGGGCCGTGTTTCACGCCATCACATGTGCCTGGGCCATTGCAGTCGCGTATGAGCGGCCGCAGCGCCGAGAGGCACACCGCGTCCTGGTGTCCCTCCCGGCGCATCTCGAGGCCGGCGGCGACGCGATTGCCGCCACGATCGCGGAGCTCAGTGAGACCGGATCGCTCGTGAAGACCCCACAGGTACCGATCCCGGACGTCGTCGAGCTCACGCTGGAGGTCCCCCTGCACGGGACCATGAGAGTCCCGGCGCGCGTGGTGGGCCGCGAGATCGCGGGGCCTCACCAGCTCAAAGTACGGCTCGCCTTCGACTCACTTTCCCTCCCCCATCGGGAAGCCGTGATCCTGGCGATGTACGCGCACCCCGACTTCGTCTCGGGCGTGTCTCGCCAAGGGATGGGGAGAAACCTCCTCACGTTTTTCTCCGCTCCATTGCGGGTGTTCCTCTTGGAGCGTGCCTTCCTGCGCCGGCATCCCCGTTTCATCAAACACTGGCCCTGTGTTCTCACATGGGATGAGGGGGAGCTGTCGGGATTGACGCGCGATGTGAGCGAGGCCGGCGTACGGGCTGTCTTCCGCCGCCGACTTCGTACCTTTCCGCCCGGGACCCAACTTCAGCTGACGGTGAATGGCGGTGAGATCACTGTTCCCGCCAGCATACGCTACTGGCGCAAGAGTCTCCGGGGCTGGACTGCGGGAATCGCCATTGAAAAATACCTGCCGCAGGACCTTGACCGGGTACGGGAGGAGCTGTATGGTTTGGCCCAGCCCTCTCCCGAAGTTGCCTCGGTGTAGCGCGGGGAGTCACGCTCTGGCTCGACATGGCATGAGGCCCTGGTGGTGCGCTGTCATCCTCGGTGCGGTCTGTTTCGCCGCCTCGCCCGCCGTGGCGCTCGATTGGGAGACGCTCGCGGGCGCCTCCACCGATTTTGGCAACTCCAGCTACGCGTACGCCGGGGTAGGAATCATAGAGCCGGTTTCGGACCGGATTGCCCTCCGGGCCCGGATTATGTTCAGTTATTTGACCTATGAATTCCAGCAGGCGGGAACGACCGTCGACGCGGAGGCCTGGGCCGTCACCCCTCTCGTGGGGTTCAGATATCAGTTGAGGCCCGATATGTCCGTGTCCCTCTTCGGAGGCGGCCAGATCAAGAGGACGGACTTCGAGGGTCAAGAGCCGTCTACACGCAACGATGATGGGGGGGCGGCCCAATTCGAGTACCACTACCAGGTGTCCCCCCAGGCCGACATCCTGGTGCTCTATCAGTACGCTTCAGGGGATGGTTCGAACTGGGGACGAGTGGCCTTCAAGCGGGAGGTTCTGAGCTTCGGATCGCAGGAGGAATTTGCTCTGGCCTTGGGTGTGGAGGGGATCGGCATGGGGAATGAAGACTTCATGGCGTTCCAGGGAGGTCCCCTGCTGGAGATCCGTCATCGCCCCACCAATGGGAGCTTCCTGATCGGCGTGGGCCCCAAATACTACACTGCGGAAGGCATCCAGGACGTCCGACCCTACCTGAGTCTCGGCATCTATTTCCCCTTCTAAGACCCAACCTCGGGTAGACCCTTCCGAGTGCGCTCGGCCGCCATGGTGCGCGAGTCCAGCGCCTCTGGGGGGTCGGAGCTATCGCTTGGCCGCCTCTTCCCAGGGGACACATTCCATCCCATGGGCCTCGGCGACGGCTGGGTAGGTGACGTGGCCTTGGACCAGGGTGAGCCCCTTGACGATTTCAGGCTTCGCGCGGGCGGCCCGCCGCCATCCCTTTTCGGCGATTTCGAGGATGTAGGGAAGGGTGACATTGGTGAGGGCAAAGGTAGATGTCCGGCCGAAGGCCCCGGGCATGTTGGCGACGCAGTAGTGGATGACGCCATCCACCTGGTATATCGGGTTGCTGTGGGTCGTCGGGCGGGTCGTCTCCACGCATCCCCCTTGATCCACCGAGACATCCACGATGACCGAGCCGGGCTTCAT
>JAHFDE010000090.1 GCA_023249165.1 Candidatus Methylomirabilota bacterium
GTTGTGGAACGGCAAGGACGCCATTCTGAAGGAGCGCCTCTTCGGGCTCACCAACAGCGAGGCGAACCACGGCGAGGACGTGAAGGAGTACTACTTCTACCTCGACAGCACGCCGACCCACTCGTACATGAAGTTTCTGTACAAGTATCCCCAGGCGGCCTTTCCCTACGCCGACCTGGTGGAGACGAACCGGCGGCGAACCCGCGAGGAGATGGAGTACGAACTCCTCGATACCGGAGTATTTAAGGATGATCGCTATTTCGATGTCTTTGTGGAATACGCCAAAGCCGGTCCGGAGGACATCCTGGTGCAGATCACCGCGACCAATCGGGGGCCGGAGGCGGCCGAGCTGCACGTGCTGCCGACCCTGTGGTTTCGCAACGACTGGGCGACGTGGATAACCAGACCGTCCGAGAAGCCGATACTCAAGCAGATCAAGGGACCGGCAGGCACGCGTGCGATTGAGGCAACGCATTCCGTACTGGGGACGTACACCTTGTATTGCGAAGGCGATGCGCCGCTGCTCTTTACCGAGAACTCAACCAACCACGCCGCGCTCCACCTCAACTACCCGGACATTGGCCCGTACCTCAAGGACGGCATCAACAACTACGTGGTAAATGGTCAACAGGGCACGGTGAACCCCGACAAGCACGGAACCAAGGTTGCGGCACACTACCGGCTGAAGGTCGGCCCGGGCAAGTCGGTCGTTGTGCGGTTGCGCCTCACCGGCCAGCCCCCGGCCGGTCAGGACAAGATAACCCCCTTCGGGAAGGACTTTGAAGAGACCTTGGCCGCCCGGCTGCGGGAGGCTGATGAATGCTATAAGTCAGTGACCCCGCCATCGGTCTCTCCGGATGCAGCCAGGGTGATGCGCCAGGCTATCGCGGGCATGCTCTGGTCGAAGCAGTATTACTACTGGGATGGCGATGCGTGGCTGGAGGAGCACAACGCCCACCCCCTCCATCACGGGTACCGCGCCTTCCGGAACGGTGAGTGGTTCCACATGATCAACGACGACATCATCTCGATGCCGGACAAGTGGGAGTACCCGTGGTACGCGGCCTGGGACCTCGCCTTCCACACGCTGCCGCTCTCGATCGTGGATCCCGATTTCGCCAAGGAGCAGATGGAAATGATGCTTCGCGGGCTCTACCTCCATCCCAGCGGCCAGCTCCCGGCTTATGAATGGAACTTCAGCGACGTGAACCCCCCGGTGCACGCCTTTGCGACCCTGTTCCTGCACCGCACCGAGCAGGCCCAGCGCGGCGAGGGGGACATTGATTTCCTCAAGTCGGCATTCAACAAGCTCATGCTGAACTTCACCTGGTGGGTGAACCGCAAGGACCGCTTCGGCAAGAACGTGTTCGAGGGCGGCTTTCTCGGCCTCGACAATATCGGCGTCTTCGACCGGAGCGCGCCGCTGCCCACCGGAGGTTATCTTGAACAGGCGGACGGCACGGCCTGGATGGCCTTCTTCACGCAGAACATGCTCGAGCTCGCCGTGGAGATCGCCGCCCACGACCACACCTACGGGGACATCGCATTAAAGTTCTTAGAGCACTTCCTCTATATCGCCGCTGCCATGAACAAGCCCGGGCAGGAGGGCATGTGGGACGAGGAGGACGGCTTCTACTACGACCTGCTGCGGCTTCCCGATGGCAGCGCCACGCGGCTCAAGGTGCGCTCCATGGTGGGCCTCCTGCCCCTGTGCGCCACGACGGTGATCGAGAAGTGGCAACGCGAGCGCGTTCCGCAGGCAATGACCGGGTTTCTAACACGCGTACGCCAGATGCCTGAGCTTCTGCAGTCCATCCACCCCACGGGCCCGGGCCACACCGGGGTGGCCGAGCGGGGCATCCTCGCCCTGGTCAATCCTGAGCGGCTGCGCCGGATCCTCTCCAAGATGCTCGACGAGAACGAGTTCCTGAGCCCATACGGCATCCGATCGCTCTCCAAGTTCCATGAGCAGCACCCGTACGTTTTCCATGCGGGCGGGCAGGAGTACCGCGTGGACTATCTGCCCGCGGAGTCGAACACCGGTATGTTCGGCGGCAACTCCAACTGGCGCGGGCCGGTGTGGATGCCGGTAAACGCCATCATCATCAGGGCGCTTCTGAGCTTCTACCTGTACTACGGTGACAACTTCAAGATCGAATGTCCGACCGGTTCAGGCAAGATGATGAACCTCTTCGAGGTGGCCAAGGAGATTTCCGACCGGCTCACGCGGATCTTCCTGCGCGACCCTTCGACCCACTCGACAAGCTCAGGGCAGGCAGGCTCAGGGCAAGCCGGGCGCCGGCCCGTGTACGGCGGCACCACAAAGTTCCAAGAGGATCCCCACTGGCGCGACTACATCCTGTTCTATGAGTACTTCCACGGGGACAACGGGGCAGGGCTCGGCGCGAGTCACCAGACGGGATGGACAGGATTGGTGGCGAAGATGATCCAGCTGTTCGGCGTTCTGGATGCCAAGCGGGCGTTGGTGGGCGGCGTCAAGGAGGCTTTCAAGGCTCAGGCAGGCAAGACGAAACAGGGAGGTTAAAAAAAAGTGAAGGCTTTACCCTCTCATCCCTCGCTCTATCAGATCAACACCCGTGTGTGGCTGACCGAGCTGTCCACGTCGCTCCGCCAGCGGGCACTCGCGTAAAGCGGACGCACACATGGTTTCTCGCAAGAAACTTCAGTTGCTTTGTTTCTTCAGCATGGTCATCCTTGCGGGCTGTGGGGAATTAGCCATACAGGATCCGGAGAGTCTGTTATTCCCCGGCTTTCAAAGGTCGGAAGTCGTCGGCTTTGTGGCGGGATTAGGAACGACCTTTGCCGCCCTGCCGGATTTGATCGCGATGCTCAAGCGGAGGTCAAGCAAAGGCATGAATCCGAGGATGGCTGCCATTATGGGCGCTTTCCAAATCGTATGGGTGTACTACGGGTTGTTGATCGCTTCACGACCCGTGATCCTTTGGAATATCATCGCGGTGGCGACGAATTTTTTCAGCGTACGCGCATATCTCTATTACGCCCGCCGCGAGCGCTGACATGCCGAACGCGCGGGTTCCTTCGCTCTATCAGATCAACACGCGTGTCTGGCTGACGGAGCTGTCCCGAGGCCTGGGCACGGGCGGTGTATCATCGCCACGCGGGGTGGCGACCGGGTATCCGCGAAGCGGACCTGTTCCAGGGTCCACCCCACTGGCCGGCGCTCCGCCACAAAATTCCGTGAAGCACCGCAGTCCCGGGAAGCGAGCGTAGAGCCATGGAGCACACCCAAGACGAGTCAGCATCGCTCGCGGAGCCCGCCGACTTCTCGCTGGTGCTGGGCGGGCCGCTGTACAAGCTCTACCTGCGTAGCCGCCTGGCGAGGCCGGGACTCGAGCTTGCCGCCCGGCGGACGATCGCGATCCCGCTCATCGCCTGGCTGCCCTTGCTCGTGCTCGCGCTTGTCGAGGGCCATGCGTTCCCCGGGACGATCGCCGTGCCGTTCGCGTACGACCTGGAGGTGCACGCCCGGTACCTGCTCGCGCTGCCCCTCCTGATCGCCGCCGAGCTGATCGTGCACATGCGGCTCCGGCCGATCATCGGGCAGTTCCTCGCGCGGGGCATCGTGCCGCCGCCGGCCCGCGCCCGGTTTGACGCGATCCTCGCCTCCGCGATGAGACTGCGAAACTCCGTGGCGCTCGAGGTCTCGATGATCGTGTTCGTGTACACCGTCCTGCACGTCTTCTGGCGGAGCCAGACCCTGCAGACGCCCACGTGGTTCGCGACGCAGGTGGCGCCGGCCTGGCGGCTGTCGTGGGCCGGATGGTGGTACAGCTACGTGAGTGTCCCCCTCTTCCAGTTCATCGTCCTCCGCTGGTATGTCCGGCTCTTCATTTGGTCCCGTTTTCTCTGGCAGGTCTCGCGGCTCGATCTCCGCCTCGTCCCCACCCATCCTGACCGCGCCGGGGGCCTGGGCTTCCTCGGAGAGAGCGTCAGGGCCTTCACGCCCGTGCTTCTGGCCCAAACTGTTCTCGTCTCCGGCGTGATCGCCAACCGCATCTTCCACGAGGGGGGCGCGCTGCCGGCCTTCAAGGAGCAGATCGTCGGGATCGTCATCCTACTGGTCGTCATCATCCTCGCGCCGCTCACGGTCTTTGCCCCGCACCTGGTGGCCGCGAAACGGTCGGGTCTACGCGAGTACGGAATCCTCGCTACGCGCTACGTGCAGGAGTTCGATGCCAAGTGGGTCCGCGGGGGCGCCGGGAAGGAGGAGCCCCTCATCGGGAGCGGGGACATCCAGTCCCTCGCCGACCTGGCGAACAGCTTCGAGGTGATCCGGGGGATGCGGCCGGTGCCGTTCGGCAGGGATACGGTGGTCCAGCTCGTGGTGATAATAGCGCTGCCGTTCGCTCCGCTGCTCCTGACCGTGGTCCCGCTGGAGGAGCTGGTGCACAAGCTCCTGACGGTGCTGCTGTGAGCGATGCTGAGGACTCCCGGCCGGCACGGCGCGCCTCGCCCGCATCAACGCGCGGGCCGGGGCGGCGGACACTGCTGAGGACTTCTCGCAGCGGATACGAACAGGTTTGGGGTCTGGAATGCGGTGAGCAGATGAAATGCGTTTGTGTTGACAGTCAGGGCTCAGGCGGCAGGGCGTGAGAATGGGCGTCGGGGGAATTGGCCATCGAGGGGGCGGGTGGTCGATGACGATGGCCCGCCTCGCAACCCTCGCCCTGGCCGGCCTGCTGGTCCTGACCTCGGCGGTTGCCGCGGAAGAGGCGGGAGAAAAGGACGCCCTGACAGAGCTGGCCAAGCAGGAGCAGAACCCGCTCGCCCGCATCATCCGGTTGCAGCTCGAGGACAACGCGCAGTTCGGCTTCGGCCCCGACAACGAGGTCCTGAACTTCCTGAGGATCCAGCCGGTCATCCCCTTTGATCTGAGCGAGGACTGGAGCCTCATCGCGCGGCCGGTCATTCCGATCGTCCACCAGCCCTGGCCGGAGTCCGCGGACGGGCTGGGTGACATCGGCCTGCAGCTCCTCCTGTCGCCGGAGAAGAGCGGCAAGTTCATTTGGGGCGCCGGGCCGGCGTTCCTCTTCCCCACCGCCACCGGCAAGATCAAGTTCATCAGCACAGAGAAGTGGTCGGCGGGCCCGGCAGTGGTGGGCGTATACACGAGTGGACCATGGGTCGTTGGCGCCATCGTCAACCAACTGTGGTCATTTGCCGGCGACGACAGCCGGCCGGACGTCAGCGCCATGACACTGCGGCCGGTCATCAACTACAATCTGCCCGATGGCTGGTATCTGACCAGCTCGCCCAGCATCGCAGCGAATTGGAAGGCGGATAACGATAACCGGTGGCTTGTGCCTCTCGGGGGTGGTGTTGCGAAGCTCTTCCCCATTGGCTCGAAATGGATGAGCATTTCGCTGGAGGCGTTTTACCACGTCAAGTCGCCGGAGATCGGCCCGGATTGGCAGTTGCGGCTCCAGCTCACCTTCCTGCTCCCAAAATGAGAAAAAGGGGGGCCCGGACACCCGCGATCCCGGAGTGCTGAGTCGGGGGTTACGGCAGCTGGATAAGCGGCTGGAAAAGGATTGAAAATTACAGACAAGAATTGGTAAACTAGCCCATGACCACAACGCCAGCCCCTCTTGGCCCGCATCCAGGAACATCCCTTCCGCAGGTAGGCTATTTTCGCTACTCCGGTGCCTTACTGATGGGGGCGTTGGTGCTCCTCTTTGTTGTCCTACCCTTTGTGGAGGACCTGCCCACCGGGGAGATCCTTAAACCGAGCCTGATTGCGCTTGTGATGGTGTTTGCTGTGCTGGCCGTACGGGGAACACGCTGGACCTTGGCGACCGTGCTCGCACTGCTCATTCCTGCGCTGGGTGGGAAATGGGCCAGTCATTTCGCTCCCGGCTTGGTCCCGGCTCCCGTGTCCCCGGTCGCCACCATGCTGTTCTTCGCCTTTGTCGTGGCGTTGATCCTCCGGTTCATTCTCAGGGCTCCGAGGGTAGATGCTAACGTACTCTGCGCCGGCCTCTCCGGCTACTTAATGCTGGGACTGCTGTGGGTGCCGGCGTACACGCTAACCGCCCACCTGACGCCGGGCGCGTTTGCTTTCAGCACAGGACATCAAGGCGCAGTCTCGATGGAAGGCCTCACTGCCTTCTATTTCAGCTTTATAACCCTATGCACAGTGGGTTACGGCGACGTGACTCCGGTTTCGAACGTGGCGCGAATGCTCGTGGTGACGGAGGTCATTGCCGGCCTCTTCTATATAACGGTACTGATATCACGCCTGGTGGCGGTGTATTCTACCCAGAATTTGCCCGGCCAGGCAGAGGCGTCGGCAGCAAGCATGGATTCACAATCCACATGAGCAAACCGAAACAAGGGCAGGGAGGCGAGGCCTACCGCCGCTAATGCCAGAGTACTTATTCCTTTTGGGGGCCAGGTTTCTAAAATTTCGGCCGGGCAGGCTAGCCCGCATTATTCACGAGCGGAGTGTCTTCGTGAATAATGCGCCTCCCGGTGCGGCCTTGGCCGCACGAGAGGTTTCGACAGCCGCTTTCGCGGCCTGCTCAAGGCTAGCCCTGAGCGACGCCACGCAAACCGGGGCGGAGTCGAAGCCCGGAGGGCGGATTATTCATTCCTGTGTGAATAATCCGGGCTAGCAATCCAAGGACCTTGAAATCTCGTTTGATCCCACCGAATTTTCAAGGACTGCCTTCGTGTTGGGTTCCTCTTGTTGACGTCGAGGCGGTGACTTGACTAGCACCCTTTCATTAGTCATAGCCACCCTCGTCATGGGGACGTTGCCCAACCCCCCCATCCTTCTTCAATCGCTGCAGGTGCACGGGGTCAATTATCGGGACCGGGCCTGCCGGCTGGCTGTTCTTGTGGGGACCCCTCACCGCCACCTTAGAGCGTCAGCGGGAAGCTGAAGGATCCGCCCAAAGATTCCCGAAATTCCTCTATCGACTGCCTCCGGCGAAACCCTTGTGACCTCCGGATCAGCGATGGGCCCCTGGACGCGATAAGAAACGACCATGACGGCCCTGTCTCTGCCAAAAAGAAGCGTTCCGATCCCGACCTGCTTGATGATCGGCGCGTCGCCGACTGCCCTGAGGACCCTGTCAGTGAGCTGCAGCGGATGCACCGCCAGCTGGCCGTCGATGGTGCGCTGAGGCAAGTCGATCTGGCCCACGGCTGCGGCCCACAAGACCGGACCTCGGAGCGTGACGTCCTCTGTCTTGGCGATCCCGTTCTCCAGATCGAAGGTTGCGCTGAGTTCATTGTAGGGCAGCCCTTTCCCTTGCGCCCCCCTGTCGAAGAGAAAGCTGAGGTTGATCAATCTCAGGGCTTTCTCGAGCGAGAAGGCGCGGTGAATCACTCCGTTGGCCGCCTCGAGCCGCACCTGCCCACCAAGGGTGGCGAGCAAGTCCGCACCCCCGCTGACCGTGATGTTCCCCCTCGCCAGGAGGGGGCCCGTCGCCACTGGGTTCTTCTCGCCCTCCTCGTCACGCGCAAAGACACGCTCGAATCGCGCATCCTCGAGGTTGAACTGGAACTGCCATCCCCACCCCCGTTCCTCCAACTTGCCGTGCAGTGTCGCGTCGATCGTCCCACCGCCCCATCGGGCCTTGAAACCATTGGACTCGACCGCGGTCTCGGTCAATCGGACCTCGCCTTGCAAGTCTTCTATAGATTCCGGGTGGACCCGGAGTTTCACGGAGCTGTCTTGTGTCCGGACGGTGCCACGGTATCGCGGGAGCTTTTGAGAACCCTGGATCCCCACATCGACTTCGAGCATCCCCTTCGCCTCGAGGACCTCAGGGGACAGCACGGTGACCAGCGCGGCGGGGGCGGTGCCGAGGATTTTCAGGTCCATGTCCCCACCTATTGTTCCCCCCACGGTGATCACACCCCCATCGGCGCTAAGCGACACTGGTACGACCGTCAGTTTTCCCTCCTGAAAATTGAGCCGGGTCGGGCCCTCCGTCTGGAAGGAGTGTCCCTGTATATCGAATTGGACTGCTGCGAGGTCCACGGTCGCCCGTTCGGGTACCTCTCCCAGGCGACCGGCGACATCAATGCGCCCTGATGCGACTCCACTCACGTGAGCGGGAAGGGGATACCCGACGATGCGTAAGAGGCTTCCGAGGTCCCCCTGGTTCAAGGTGAGGGCTGCTTCGAACGGGTGTGGGGCTTTGGTCGTTATGTTCGGCTGAAACGTGTACCCTCGCTCTGGTACGGACAACTGACCCGTCAGTCGATCCTGAGACGGGTCCCACGTCAGCGTCCCCTGTCCATCGCCTACCTTCACTCCGCGGTTTGCCAAATCGGCGACCTCGAGCGTTATGTCGAGCCGTGGGTGGCCGATCGGTCCGTCGCCTTTGGCCGAGATGATCGTGACAGTTCCCGTAAGTCCCGAA
>JAHFDE010000226.1 GCA_023249165.1 Candidatus Methylomirabilota bacterium
CAGGCCGAGGAGGGGTGCCAGACCCCACCCCTGGCGGTTCACGTACACCGTGAGGAGCGCCAGGGGCGTCGCCACCGTGAGGCGGAGCAGGACGGTGTTGACCAAGGCCAGGACGAGGTGTAGGAGCAGGCGCCGGGGGCGCGGGGAGGACCAGGGGCGCACCGGCCAGAGCGATTCAGCCGCATACAACACGGCGAGAAGCGAGAGGAAGGCAACGAGCCTCACGGTGTCGGGGGCCACGTTCATTCCCGCGTCATGGGGTTATCGCCCCCTGGCTCCTGGCAAGGTCGATGCTCGGACGACCTCGGTCTCCGGAACCTCCGCGTAGCGAAAGCTGGTCTTGGCCCCCTCGAACGGCTTTCCTGCCACCTCCACGTGGGGGTAGATGAAGTAGTTGAGGGGACCGGTGGTGTGGCCTTGGCCGAGTTCCAGGTCTCGGCCCACGGTGAACTGAATGCGATCCGCTGGGTGGGTGCCGAAATAGAGGTCCCGACGCTCTGGATGCTTATCGGCCTCAGAGGCGTCGATGGGAAACCAGCCCACACCGGGCAGGTGGAACTCCGTCCAGCAGTGATACCCCTCAACCTTGCCCGCAGGCTTGTCTTCGGGGATGGAGAAGCCGATCTCGAACCGGGCCGGAATGCCCTCTGCCCGGGCCAGGGAGATGAACAGGGCGTGGTAGTCGGTGCAGTTGCCGTAGCGCGCGATGCAGGCCCAGAAGGTATCCCCGTGGCCCCAGCCCGTGCCGACCTTCTTGTACTCCATCGTATCGATCACATAGTCGTAGATGGCACGCGCCCGCCCAAGCGGGGTTGGGTCATTCTTCGGGATCTCCGCCCGTACCTGGTCAATGAGCGGGCCGGAGATCGGCACGCGCCGGTCTGGCCCTAAAAAGAGCGCCAGTTCTTCCCGCTCCTTCGGGGTGTATTCATTGACGGTTGAGGCGAGCCGTTGTTGCTGAAACCCGCGGCGCCGGACCAGGTACTCAACTGTGATCGTGATGGCTTTCCCATCGGACCGGTCGAGGTGGCCATGCCAGAAGCGGTTGCCGTAGCGGCTCTCCGTTTTTTCCTGCCCCGGGATGCTCGCCTTGAGAACGCGGCGGAGGATGTCCTGATGGGCATCGGAGACAGCGAGGGGCACGAAGACGTCGATGGGCCCGACTCCGGCTGGCTGCGGCGAGATTTCGACTTCGTAGTTGAAGGTAAAGGTCCGGGCCCCTTGGTCCGCGTCGTAGATGATCCGAGCCTCCGGCGCCCCACACGTGCCTTCTCCGGCCTGGGCCGTGACCGCCCTCGCGGTGAAGGCGAAGACCGCGGCTCCCGCGAGCAAAGCTGTCGAGATTCCGCGGCTGACATATGGCAAGCCTCGCATGGTAGCTTCTCCTGGCTGATCCACCCGTACTCCACGCCCCTGCACCTATCGGAGGTAGGAGTCGGAGGTCAGGGAATTTCCACCGGGTTATCCTGCTCAAACGTGTAACGGAGCTTCTGGACCCACCCGGTCCCTTCCTTCACGGGCTCCTTGTGAATGCGGACCTGGGTGACGGTCAGCTTGTCCTTCTCTTCGTTGAGCCAGAAATCGATGTCATACACCCGTTCGGCCTGGACCTGGACGCGGAAGTCGGTGCAGGCGAAGTAGCCCTGGCCTTTGATCCTGCGGACAGGATCGTGGATCTTCACGAACTCGAGGGCCAACTGTTCGCCGGTCTTCTCATCCTTGAGTCGGTAGACGCCCCCGCCTTCCCTGGCCTTCTCGGCGATGTGGGTATGGATCGCGGCCTTGACCTGCCAAGCCTTCGCCTCGTCCGTCTCACCGGGATGTTCCTGGGCGACGGCCCACCACCACGGCAAAGGAGTGACGGTCGTCAGGACCCATTCGTTACCCTCCTTCTTCGGGTACTTGTGCATGCGCGCGTCTACGAAGATAAGCTTGTCCCCCTCGGGCCTGACCCAAAAATCGATGTCGTAGAACTTTTCGGGCTCGCCCTTCACACGAAAGTCAACGTCGGCGAAATAGCCATGGCCTTCGATCTTGCGGACGATGCGGATCTTCACGAACTCCAGGGCTAACTCCTGCCCGGTCATCTCGTCCTTGAGCCTGTAGACGCCGCCCCCCTCTTTAATCTTCTGAGCAATGTATTCTTGGATGGCAGCCTTGACCTCCTCGGTGGTGAAGGCGTGTACGCCGGCGAGTGGTCCGAGGAAGGCGCCGATCACCACCAAAACGCCGATGAAAAGGACTCCCAGCCTTCGCATGCGACCCTCCCTTCTTTCCTTCTTTCAGGGCCCTCGTACCGTGCCCAGACTTCCCCTTCTCATTGAAGACAGATTACGCTGCCGATGAAAAGAGGGTCAAGGGGAAACTTGCCTTTTTGGGCGCTCTTGCGCGCACTCCGCTGAAATTTCGATGAAATCTATGTAAAATTCAACCCCTGACTCATGAACTTTTGGGCAGCCCGGGATCACGGCGCCTGGTTGCCTGTTTCGGTTTCGAGACGACGGAGCGCCTTCCGGTAGCCCTCATCCTCCGCCGGCGGAGGGAGCCTCTCGATGCGGAGCAGCAGGTGATAATTGAGAGCCACCCGGGCGCGAACAAAATCGCCCACTTTGAAGCCCCGGAGATCCAGCGACCCGGGGATCTGGAGGGCTCCCGTGGTTATGCC
>JAHFDE010000091.1 GCA_023249165.1 Candidatus Methylomirabilota bacterium
TCAACGACTCTCCCCAGGCACGAGTTGGCACAGCAGTTGCTCTTGGAGGGGTGGGCGGGAAGAGGAAGACGAGGTGATGCGTGTTGGCCCTTCGGCTCCTGTTCCTGGGACTGGCCTTATAGGCTCGGATGAGAACCCCCCCTTTCCCTTATCTGGATCTGGATCCACGCGAGAGGCGGAATTCGAAGTCACCCCTGACAGTGTAGGCTTCCAGGCAGGCACGATTGGCCCGACCTGATATCGCACGCGGATAAGAAGGCCACCCCATCATGGAAGCATTACGCACGGTTCTGATCATTGACGATGATCGCCAGGCCCGCAACTTCTACCGGGATCTGCTCGAGGCCGAGGGATTTGCCGTGGCGGAGGCTAGCAATGGAGCTGAGGCGCTACTTTGGTTGCGGCGTGAGAGGGCGGAAATCATCCTTCTTGACCTAGACATGCCCGTCATGGACGGTCGGGGCTTCCTCGAGTACCGGGCACGAGACATAAGGATTCGAGAGATCCCGGTCATCATGGTATGCAGTCAACTTGAGGACCCCGGGCTTCGCCAGGCCATGTTGCAGCTTGGGGCGGATCTGCTCGTGGAACGGTCGTTCCGGCGCGAGGAAATCCTCAGGACCATGCGAGAGATCCTCGCAAGACCGCGCGCGCTGGAAGCCAGACACCCCATGGAGGCCCAAGAAGCCAGGGGGCGCCAGGATCCTCGGGTGGCCCTTACCGTCCCCGTCCGAATTCGCGCAGCCACCTCGCCGGACACTTTGGGGATGCTCTACGACCTCAGCGCCAGCGGTCTTGGCGCATGCCTACCTCGCCGGCTCGCCCTCGGGGAGACGATCACTGTAAGCCTCGACATGAACGGCCGCTCCCTTGCCTTGACGGGACTTGTGCGGTGGGGAGCGGAGATCCCCACCCCTACAGGGTACCGGTACGGGATACGCTTCCTCGAGAGGCAGGATGACTCATTCCCCTTGCATGCCTACTCGTTCTTCCGGGGGCACCCGGGATTCGCTTAAACCTTCTCGCCACATCTCTTTACTGCAAGATTTTCATACTCTTTCAGTTCGAGGTCCCCCGGAAGACCCTCCACCCATTTTCGATTCTTCATTATTTCCATTATTTCCGGAGAAAAACGGGGCAGCCAGCCGCAGCTTTACCTGGAACGCCGTTTGCAAAGATCGCAACTAGTGCCGTTCCAACTATTCGAGCCAACACGGCGGTGTGCGATACGCAAACGAAGCTTGCTGACTTCCTTGCCTGTGTTCGGGGCAATAAGTTGGAACGGTACTAGGCGCACGAATCCCCCCGCAGATTTACAGCAGTGCTTCCGCTGGAGGGCCATACATGGAACCCCGCAGTCGCTCGGTACTTTGGGATGAGCCGGAACCGGAGGAACCCATCGAAGTGATTGATTACTACGAGGCCATGCGAATGGGATGGCTGGCCACTGTACTCTCTCCGCTTTACCGGCTCTACGAGCGGCGCCTTGAGCGGGAGGTCCAACGGGGCCCTATGCCCCGCCATATTGGCCTGATCCTCGATGGGAATCGGCGGTATGCCCGAGAGCTCGGTCTGGAAGACCCCATGGCGGGACACCGCATGGGTGCCGATAAGCTCGAAGAGGTGATGGATTGGCTGGAGGAGCTTGAGGTCCGGATCACGACCCTGTTTGCCCTGTCTGCCGAAAATCTCGCGCGTCCACCGGCCGAATTATCCGGGCTCCTCGCGCTGATCGAGGCCAAATTGCGGTCAGTCGCCATCGACCCCAAGATCCACCGAAAGGGGGTCCGGGTCCGGGCCGTGGGTCGGCTCGAGCTCCTCCCACCCTCGCTGCGGGAGGCCATTGCCTTGGCGGAAGAGGCCACACGAAAGCACGATAGCTTCTCTCTCAACCTCGCGGTGGGGTACGGGGGCCGTCAGGAGATAACGGATGCCGTGCGCCAGCTTCTGCGCGAGCGTGCCAGGTGCGGGGCGTCGCTGGCCCGGGTCGCCGACGAGATCACCCCGGAGGACATCGGCAAGCACCTATATACCTACGACCTGCCCGACCCGGAGTTGATCATCCGCACCAGCGGAGAAGTCCGCCTCTCGGGCTTTCTTCTGTGGCAGAGCGCCTATAGTGAGTTCTATTTCTGCGATGCCTACTGGCCGGCGTTTCGCAAGATCGATCTGCTCCGGGCCATCCGCAGCTACCAGCAGCGGAAGCGCCGCTTCGGCCTGTAGCCTCCTCGATGGTACCGACAGCACAGGGGCAGGGCTAGCACTGATAGAGTTGGGGAGACGGTAGATGGAAGAAAAAGTGGTACTCGTGGATACAGATGATCAAGAAATCGGAACCGCGGAAAAATTACAAACGCACCGCGAGGGGGCACTCCATAGGGCATTCTCTATATTTGTGTTTAACTCGAGAGGTGAACTGTTGCTTCAGAAGAGGGCGAAGACAAAATATCATTCCGGAGGACTCTGGTCTAACACCTGCTGCAGTCATCCCAAGCCTGAACAACCTATCTACAAGGCGACGCACAGAAGGTTAATGGAGGAAATGGGCTTTGACTGTGACCTAAAGGAAATTTTTAGTTTTATTTATAAGGTACAAGTGGCAGATGGTCTTTTTGAGCATGAATATGATCACGTCTTCATGGGAACATATGATGGTGATCCCGCTCCAAGTCCGGAAGAAGCTGATGATTGGAAATGGACCGATCTGGAAGAATTAAGAAATGACGTACAGACGAATCCTGATGGGTATACCTCTTGGTTAAAGATCTGTATTGATAGACTGATTTGGCACCTGAGACGCAATGGTGGTGGCAGCATAAGAAAGGAATCCAGGGATGTCAGGGCACCGTTGGCTCAGCACCGTGGCCAGTAGCTGAGGGAAACCCGCTTGGGAGCAAGCAGGTTAAGCCCGCAGTCCAGTAAGGCGGAGCAGATATGATTACCGAATATCTCTTTCTGATACCAAATGGCGAGATCCTTTACGATCTCCAAGAGATCCGCGAATACGTCGAGCGGCATTACGGTAACCGTCACCCCTGTTCGTACTGCGGTTGCTATCTCATCCCCACCGGCCAAACCCGCCGGTTCCTCTTCCGCGTTTATCGCTGCGCCAACAGTATATGCTCCGCCTCCTTCGAGGCGTTCAGGTTCCGGCGTCCCTGGCACCGGCAGGCCGCATAGAGTTCTCCCCTGGACCCCGAGAAACTCCTCAGGGCCCCACCAAGGCGTATCTCGGTACCAGTGACTCGACGGCGAGGACATCGGTGGCTAGTGCCGTTCCAACTATTCGTGCCCATCTCCTTGCCGCACACGCCGACCACCGTTGGAACAAGGCAGGCTGATCACATTCGGAGTATGCAGTTGGAACGGCACTAGATGCGCGGCAGGGTGATCTCCTGCTGGCCTTGGTACTTCCCCTGCTTGTCCGCGTAGGAACGCTCGCAGACCTGATCGGCCTCAAAGAAGATCACCTGGGCGATCCCCTCTCCCGCATAGATCCGGGCCGGCAAGGGTGTCGTATTGGATATCTCGAGAGTGGCATGCCCTTCCCACTCGGGCTCAAATGGGGTCACGTTCACGATGATGCCGCACCTGGCGTAAGTCGAATTGTGGACCACGAAGTCCTCGGCAACGAAGTTTTCGTAGCCGGGAACGGTCAAGTCATAGACGGTTTCGACTCCTGCATTCTCGATCTCAGCAACCACATCCCAGAGAATAGGTCGAGCCGCGGCCACCGCTAGCGGGGGATCTTCCGTGGCTGCGGCGACGGCTTCAGCGACAGGTCGTGGCACGGACTGTTTGGGGATGGTGCGAGCAAACCCCAGGGCCCTCAGAGAAGTCCCCGCGCCACGGGCCGCGGCCACCAGCATCGGCCAGGCTTCGCGAGGAAGCGTGTCGTAGTTCGACTTTCGTTTCGGTGCTTCTCGGATCCGGGCGACCGCTTGGGCCAACCGCTCGGCTTTTCGCGATCCGGGAATGAAGCCGATGTGCTCGGCAAATCGAAGGACGCCCTCCTTGTCGGTCGTACAGTAGACCCAGGCATGGCGACCCGAAGCTGTACGTCGGCTTCGAAGCGTACCGATGATGCCAAACCTCAATAGAAGGTGGTGCACGTCGCGAGCCAACCGCTCGGAGGATGAAGCATACTCAATTCGGGCCCACTGTTCGCCGAACGACACACTCCCGTCCCCCGAAAAAAGAGCCCGGACGAATCGAGCGACCGCTTGGCGTGGGGCGCGAAAGACGCGGCTGGGGACGAACTTATCAACCGAGCGGACGTCCAGACCGAGTTCGTGCAGCCAACTGTAAAATCGGTTACGTTCCATCCTCCCGCCGCGGCGGCCGTGATTCGTCACATTCAGTGAACAACCCGCAACCGGCCGAGCGATACAGCCAAATTCGGTGGTCGCCTCGGAGAAACGCTCTCGAAGCATCGGATCTCCGCTCGTGTAACGGGGCGAGGAACCAGGCGTCCGGCACTGGCCGTCGGCGATCATAAGACCGAGCAGTTCCGCCTCGTGGTCGGCGAGCAGTGAGGCGCCGAAGAAGGGCAGCTCTCTTGGAACAGCGATGCGGTCCCCGACCCTCAGATCCGAGAGTGGAGTCCAGCCCTCCAGTTTGAGGAAAGGATGGTTCGCGGTTGCGTCGATCTTTCGACCGGTTCGAGTGCGGATTCGGTAGACCGGCTGGCGACCCTGGCACAGGTGAGCCGAAACGCGGGCCGGAATGAATCGTCCCGCGTGGTAGGCAACGACCATTGGGCGAGCTTCCCGAACGAATGTGTCAAGCCGAACCCACTCGCCGGACTCAGGATCGATAATCCGAGTCGACCCAGGCAGACACTTCCCCACACAGATCGTCAGGACGCTTCTGGGAATCCGGAAGTATTCAACGGTCCGGGCCAAGGCGAAGGAGTTGGGGGGAATGATGCAGATCGCTCCCTCAAAGTCGACGAACGATTGCCGGTTGAAGTTCTTCGGATCCACGATGGTCGTGTTGATGTTGGTGAAGATCTTGAATTGATCCGCGACCCGGATGTCGTAGCCGTAAGACGAGAGCCCATACGAGATCACCCCGTCCCGAATCTGCGACTCGATGAAGGGGTCGATCATCTTGTGCTCTAACGCCATCTTCCGGATCCACGCATCTGCCTTGATCCCCATACCCCCTCCCTTTCCTCGAGTCGTGGTACTTCTCACAGGAGGATTGCCCTGTCTGGCCCCGGTGCGAGGACAGGCTGCCCGAGCAGGAGACAATGGCTGGATCGAGGGGGGCGCGGAAGCTACTTCTCGAGGGGGGCGTCGAAGACCTTGACCTCGTCGATCCGCCAGCGCCCCTCCTCCCGGACCAGGTCGTATGTCTGCCGGCTCACCTTCTTGCCCTCCGGGGTCTTCAGGTGAAAGCTGATCACCACCGTCGCCTCCTCGCCGCGGACGATGGCGGGATTGACGCGCAAGAAGAGGACCTCGGACCGGGGCCTGATGTCGTGGCGCCCGAGCTGCTCCACCCAATCTTTTCGGGATCTTCCGTTATGCCACTTGGATGAGAGATGGCCATACGCCTCGTTATAATCCCCATCCAGAATGGCCTGGAGATAGGCCCGGACCACCGCGGTCGGAACTGCCTCGCGGGCGGGTTGCTCCACTGCGACCGAAATATGGGGTGCCAGCACGCTCACTAAAAGGATGACAAGAAACGCCTGTGGTATCCCGTGCCAGATGCGGATTGCCCGCGGTCCGCGGATCTCCGGGAACGATCGGCTCACGAAGTCGGCTCCCCTCGAAAAAATGCCGCCCCCTCCGGTCGGGAAAACTACAAGGATCATGCCAATCCGACCCGGCCGGGCTGAGACAGCCTGGGGCCAAATAAAGCAGAACCCGGGCTGAAACACAACAAAAAAAGAGGCTTCCGCCTCTCTGCGTCCCACCAAGACTCGCCTCCTCTAGTGCCGTTCCAACGTGCTCAACCGAATGTGACCAGGCCGCCGTGCAGCAACGGGTTGTGGGCGTGTGCGGCCAAGAGGTAGGCACCAAGAGTTGGAACGGCACTAGCTCGCCAGGCGCCTCCTTCTCGATATCGTGCCCGCCGGGCGACGCACCTCCCGCCTCGGGACCAAGGGGCGCGGCTGCTTCCGCCGGGCGACGGTCTTGCGCTCTGCCCGGCGACGCTCCATGGCGATCCGCTCCCTCAGGGCCCGGATCTCGGCATCGCTCCAGCCTTCATCCACAGCCGGCTCTCACCCCCTCCCTTCTCGCGGCGATCACGGCTCCAACGCTCCCACGAGGATCCGCTCGAGGACGTGCTGGATGGCCGCATCCGGATCGGTCAGAATCTCGTCCACCAGTCCCTGCCAGAACCGGATCTGAATCAGGTTGTGCGCGTGCCGGAGCGCCACCAGACATTCCCCCTTGCCCACGTCAAGAACGAGGAGGTCCACCCCTGGCGGGGCCATCCGATGGAGGACCCGTCGCAGGACCCCCTCAAGCCGCTCGGCCCGCCTCCGCCCCTCCAGCTGCTCTGTCAGAAAGGCTTCTGCAGTGCTCGTCAGCACATGCTCCTCGCCGCCCATGCGCCCCCCTTGCGTTAGTGCCGTTCCAACTTGACGAGCCAAGTTTCGGCGGTGTGCCCGAGTGCAACGGTCTGATCCATGTCCAGGGACCACGTTGGCACGAATATTTGGAACGGCATTAGCATTCGCTGAAGCCGCAGGAGTGACATTTCCGGCACCCTTCCTCATTGACCAGGGTCGCCTGTTGGCAGTCAGGGCACAGATCGCCGACCTTCGTCAGCGCCCCGTCCGTCCGCTTCTGCTCCTTCACCTCCGTCAGCCCGATATGTCTCGCCAACGCCTGGGCCAGGGCATCCGGAAGTGACAGGACCCGTTTTCGCCCAAACCCCAGCGGCCTCCCCCCGCCAATCCCACTCAGCTGTCCTACGATCTCGGCCACCCGATCCCGGGCGGACACCCCTTCGGGGAGCGGGAGTCGAAGGATCAGCGAGATCAAGCGCCCGAGGGCCTCGGCATGGGCCATGGTCTCGCTGCCGGCCTTTCCGACGCTCACGAACACCTCGAACGGCTCTCTGCCGCCCTTGCCGTTATCATTGACCGTGATGAACGCCGTCCCGACCGGGGTCTGCATCCGATAGGTCTTCCCGGCGAGGGCCTCGGGTCTTGGCTGCATGCCGGTCCCGACCTCGACGGTCGTCGCAGCCGTGGCCTCGTCCTTCTTCTTGGTGCCCACGTGCAGCACCTGATCCCCCTTGCACCCATCCCGGAAGACGGTGATCCCGATGCACCCGAGTTCATAGGCCGAGAGATACGCCCTGGCCACATCCTCCTCGGTGGCCGAATGAGGTAGGTTGATCGTCTTCGAGACGCCGTTATCGGTGTACTGCTGAAAGGCCGCCTGCATCCGGACGTGCCAGTCGGTCCCGACTTCGTGGGCGGTGACGAAGACCCGCTGGACCTCGTCGGGGATTCCCGTCAGGGCTCGGACCGTGCCGCGCGCGGCCACCGCCTTCATCAACTCCTCGCTATAAAAGCCCCCGGCCTTGGCCACCCGCTCGAAGATGGGGTTCACAAAGGTCAGGTGCCGATCGCCCACGATGTGGCTGAAGGCCAAGGCAAAGACCGGCTCGATCCCGGAGGAGCAGTTGGCGATGATGGAGATGGTGCCGGTGGGGGCTATGGTGGTCACAGTCGAGTTCCGCAGCGGCTGCTCGTCCCGGTAGATGCTCCGGGGCCAGCTGGGGAAGTGGCCCCGTTCCTCGGCAAGCCGAGCCGACTCGTCATGCCCTTTCTCTTCAATGAACCGCATGACCTCGCCGGCCAGGCTCAAGGCCTCGTCGCTGTCGTAGGGGACACCCAGATCGAACAGGAGGTCTGCCCAGCCCATCACCCCGAGGCCGATGCGCCGGTTGGCCTTCACCGACGCATCGATCTCCGGCAGGGGATAGGGGTTGGCCTCGATGACGTCATCCAGAAACCGGACGCTCAACCGGACCACTCGCTCGAGGCCATCCCAATCGAGATGCCCTTTCCCGTTGCCCGCGGACGCCTTGAAGAACCTCGCCACATTGATCGAGCCCAGATTGCAGGCCTCATTGGGATACAGGGGCTGCTCTCCACAGGGATTCGTGGCCTCGACCTCGGCAAGGGTCGGGGTGGGATTCGCCCGGCCGGCGTTACACCGGTCGATGAAGAAGAGGCCGGGATCCCCGGTGCGCCACGCGGCCTTCACGATGCGGTCGAAGACCTCCCGCGCCTTGAGCCTCCCCACCACCTTCTTCGT
>JAHFDE010000092.1 GCA_023249165.1 Candidatus Methylomirabilota bacterium
CTCGCCGGGGAGCCTCTCTGTCGGAACACCGACGATCATGAGATCCCTGTGGGTGTGTGATTGGCGCCACCGGGACACCGGCATCCCGGAGCGGTCCTGTGCACCCTAACATTTCACATCGGTCGGAGCAAGAACGGCCCGTCCGGATGATGGCCGCCCGAGCCGTTGCTCACACTGGCGGTCAAGCTAGGCGACAGCGCCGGCATCGCGCAGCTCGCCGATCTGGGCATGATCAAGGCCGAGCCAGAGCAGGACCTATCGCCCACGAAACTCGGGTTTGCGCTTTTCGAGAAACGCCCGGCGGCCCTCCTGAAAATCATCCGTATCGAAGCAGGCAAACGGAAGTTTGGCCTCTTCAGCAGTGAGGCCGCCGAGGTCGGGCATCCGAAGGACCGTCTCCATGATCTCCTTATGCCAACGATGACTGAGCGGCGCGTAGGCGGCGATCTCAGCGGCAACCTGGTTGGTGACCCGCTCGATTTCGGCGAGCGGGACGAGGCGCGAGATCAACCCGATGCGCAGCGCCTCGTCTGCTTCGACCAGACGTGCCGTGAGCACCATGTCCATGGCTGGGCCGGGTCCCACGAGGCGGACCAGCCGCGACATCTCCCAGTGCGGCATGACGATGCCCAATTTGGCGGTGGGCATGCCGAACCGGCTGTTGTCGGCGGCGATCCTGAGATCAGTCGAGATGGCCAGCTCGAGCCCGCCCCCTACACAAAAGCCAGCAACCATGGCGATCGTTGGTTTGGGGAGATTGGCGACGTCCCTGAGGGCCTCCTCAACCGCTGCGTGATACTTGATGGCTAATGCTGAGTTTCTCCGTGTCTCCTCGAACTCGGCGATGTCGGCTCCGGCGGAAAAGGCCTGAGTCCCGGCACCACGGAGAATGACTACGCGCACCTCATGGCTGGCCTTCAGCTTGGCCATCAATGCGGCAAGCTGCTGCCACATTTCGTAGGTGACGGCGTTGCGCTGGGCCGGCCGATTGATGGTGATGGTGGCCACACCGCCCTTGACTTCCCGCAGCAGTTCCTGGCTCATCCCCGGATCCCTCCTGACACGTCGTGGTCATTCATACCGCACACGATCAGCGACGAGCGGCCTCGAGGGCTTCCGACAAGATTTCTGCCGGATGGCGCGCGCGGCGGCCGGTCCCGTGTAAAATCTGCTGTCGGCAGGAGACCCCCGAGGCAACGACCTCTGTGTCAAGCCCCGCCTGCTCCACGGCGGGGAACAGTCGCTGCCGGCCGATGGCGACCGAGAGGTCGTAGTGCTCTCGCTCAAAGCCGAAGGAGCCCGCCATCCCGCAGCAGCCGGCATCGATCTCCTGCACGCTGAGACCTGGAATCAGGCGCAGGGCCTCGAGCGTCGGACGAGTCCCCACCAATGCCTTCTGATGGCAGTGGCCGTGGACGAGGACGCGCCGCTCGGTCGGCCGAAAGGCGCCTGCACAATCCCCCCGCCGGCCGACGAGAAATTCCTCCAGCAGGAAGCTCTGCCGCGCCACCGCCTCGGCTTCCGGCCCCTCGGCGAGCTCCGGGACCTCATCCCGCAGAGTCAACAGGCAACTCGGCTCGCACCCCACGATGGGGATCCCGGATCTCACATACTGAGACAACCGCTCGACCGTCGCCCGGGCGCACCGCGCCGCCTCGTGCAGGAGGCCCTTGGAGATCAAGGTCCGGCCGCAGCAGCCGGCCTCCGCCAGGATCACCTGATACCCCAACCCCTCCAGGAGCCGCGTGGCCGCCATCCCCACCTCGGGATAGTGATAATTCATGAAGGTATCGGGGAAGAGCGCAACCGACCCCCTGGTCGGCAGCGGCGAGCCACCCCGCTTGAGGAACCATTGGGTGAAGCTCTGAGGGGCAAAGGAGGGCAACGGACGCCGCCGCTCGATGCCCACGAGATGATGGAGGACCCACCGGGCCGCGGGGATTGCCGTCGCCCAATTCGACAGCGGGGCAAGCCGGCCCCCCCACTTCCCCAGCCTTGCGGCATGGGCAAAGAGCCGCGCGCGGAGGGGGATGCCGTTCTTCTCATAATACCGGGCGAGAAACTCTGCCTTGAGCTTGGCCATATCGACGCTCGTGGGGCACTCGGCTTTGCAGGCCTTGCACTCGAGGCAGAGATCGAGCGCCCCGTAGAGCTCCGGCCCGCTCAGGGCCTCGGGCGGGAACTCCCCCGAGAGGGCGGCCCGGAGGAGATTGGCGCGCCCGCGGGTCGTGTGTTCCTCCTCGCGCGTGACCATGTAGGAGGGGCACATGGTCCCGTGTACCTTGCGGCAGTTCCCCACCCCCGAGCACCGTTCGACCGCGGCGGCGAAGCCCCCCTCGTCGCCGAAGCGGTGGTGGGTCGTGACGGGGGCCGCCCGATACCCAGGGCCGTAGCGCAGGCGCCCGTTGACCTGTGACGGATCGTCGCTGACGATCTTGCCCGGATTGAGGATCCCGCGCGGGTCGAGGAGCGTCTTGACCTCCCGGAAGGCCTGCTCCAGACCACCGTACTGCCCCGTGATATACGGGGTCCGCGCCAGCCCGTCGCCGTGCTCGGCGCTGATGGTCCCCTTGAGATCCCACACGACCGTGTACGCCTCGTCGGCGATGGTCCGGATCAGACCCACGTCCCGCGGTTCCTTCGGGTCGAGGAAGGGCAGGATGTGGAGGTTGCCGTCCCCGGCATGGCCATAGATGCCGGCCTTCACGCCGTGCTTCTCTAGGAGCGCGCGCATCCGACCGATGAAGTCGGGCAACCGGGTCGGATGCACAGCGGCGTCTTCGATGAAGGCGAGCGGCTTGCGGGGGCCTTTCACCTTGTTGGCGACCGCGCCGGCGACCTTCCGGATGGCGACGATCCTCGCCTGGTCGCTGGGATCGGTCGCGAGGAGCATGCCGGTGGCGAGCCGGCTCTCCTCGAGCAGCCGTCGGCGCGTCGCCGCCATCCGTTCCTCCACCTCCTCCGGACGCTCCCCCTCGTGTTCGAGGATCAGGATCGCCTCGATCCCCTCCGGCAGGAAGGGACGGAGTTCCGGGTTCGCCTCGCGGCTGAAATCGAGGAGCTGCCGCTCGATGACTTCGATCATGCTCGGCTGCAGCTCCCGGAGGAGGACCACCGCCTCTCCCATCCTCTCGAGGGCGTCGAAGGTGAGGAGCGCGATCGTCCGGTGCCTGGGATGATCCAGGATCCGGAAGGTCGCCTCGGTGAAGATCCCCAACGTCCCCTCCGATCCGGTAAAAAGCTGGCCGAGGTCGATCATTCCGTCCTGAACGACCCGCCAGAGGTTGTACCCGCAGTTGTTGTTGGTCACCTCCGGGGCCTTCGCCTTCAATTGATCGCCGTAGCGGTTCAGGATGTCGAGGAGGCGTGCGTAGATCGGGCCCTGGACCGGGTCCGTGAGCAGCGCCGCGAGGCGGGGGCCGTTCTGGTCCACGGGCTCGGTCCGGACCACCTCCCCGCTCGCCAGGACGACCTCCAGGGACTCCAGGTAATCGCGCGTCGTGCCGTACTTGACCGAGTGGGCTCCTTTGCCGTTGGTCGCCAGCATCCCGCCAAGGGCACAGACGTCGCCGCTCGACGGGTCGGGAGGGAAATACTTGTTGTGCGCCTTGAGCGCCGTCGTGAGCGCCGTGAGCGTGCAGCCGGGCTCGACCCGCACCCGACCTTTGGCCGGGTCGAGCGCCAGAATCCGGTGCATGTACCGCGTGAAATCCAGGACGATCCCGGTGCCGAGCTCCTGCCCGCACCGGCTCGATCCGCCTCCACGGGGAATCACGGGGATGCCGCGGTCGGCGGCGTAGCGCACGGTCGCGACCACATCCTCGCGGCTCTTGGGAAAGACGACGCCGAGCGGCGTGATCCGATACATGCAGGCCCCGGTGCTGTAGAGCACCCGCGTCACCTCATCGAAGCGCACGTCTCCCCGGATGAGGGATCGGAGGTCGGCGGCCACGGCCTGGAGTTTCGCGGCAAACGCGTCGCTCATGACTTCACCGTTTGGATTCCGCGACCGCCTGGGCGGCCGCCTCGAGAGCCCGGAGGGCCTGCTGTCGTGCGCGACCCGACGTCTCTGCCTGGACCACCGCCGCGAGTGCCTTCTGGCTGACGACGCCCGAGAGAGCCACCGTCGCAGCCGCCATCGGTAGCGCCAGGTCGGTGGCGAATCGCCGGGCGATCGCGTCGAGATCGGCGATCGCGGTCCGGGCCCGGCCTTTCAGGGAGACCGGCGACGCGCCGTTGACCAGCACGACTCCGGTCTCTTTGAGCCCGGCGGTGACATCGATCGCCGTGAGGATGCTCGCATCCGTCACAGCTACCAGATCCAGGACGTACTCCTGGGAATAGCTCTCGATCGGCTCGGTGGCCACCCGCAGGTGCGCCGCCTCGGGGACGTAGCCCCGGAGGAAGAGCCAGGGTGGCCGGAACTGGACCTGCTTCCCCTCACGGAGCGCCGCCATCGCCAGCAGGCGTGCGGCGCCGACGAAGGGGGCCGTGTGATCGTAGCGGGGAAGCCGGCGGCCGTGGAAGCGGAACTCCTTCACGGGGTGGCCCTCCAGCTTTCGTCGACACGCTTCTGGAGGCTTTGCGCCTCGCGGCGACTGAGATGCGCGAACCGCCGCTGGAGCGCGAGATATTCGCGCACCGGCCGGCGCCGCTTCGGGCGGTAGGTGATCTTCATCCGCCCGTCCGTGATCTCGTAGAGCATCCACATCCCTGTCTCGACGGCCGCCCGCGTGACCTCGATGGTCTGGTTGTGGGGATAGCCCCAGGCGATGGGACACGGGCTGAGCACGTGCAGATAGCGAAATCCTCGGACGCGGGCGGCGCGCTTGAGCTTCGCCCGGTAGTCCGCAAGGTGCGAGACCGCGGCCGTCGCGACGTAGGGCACGCCGTGCGCGGCCATGATGCGCGGGGCATCTTTCTTCAGGGTGGGAACGCCCCCCGGCGTGGTCGGCGTGAGGGCTCTCGCCGGCGAGCTGGAGGTGGCCTGGCCCTGCGTGTTCATTGCGACTTCGTTGTCGTAGCAGATGTACAGGATGTTTTCGTTTCGACTCGCGGCCCCCGACAGGGCCTGGAAGCCGATGTCGAGTGTCCCGGAGTCCCCGGCAAAGCAGACGACCTGCACGTCCCGCATGCCGCGCGCATCATAGGCGTGCCGCAGCCCGGTCGCCGCCGCCGGCGCGCTTTCGAAGATCCAGTGGACGAAGGGGACTGCCCACGACGCGTTGGTATAGGACAGGCTGAAGGTGGCCGCGCAGCTCGCCGGGCATATCACGGCCATCTTCGGCCCGAGCAGATCGGCCAACAGATCGGCCGCTGGGAGGGCTCCACAGCCCTCGCAAGCGGTCCCTTTCATCACCGGCGGCAGGCTGAAGCGCCGCGAGCGGGGGATCGTCGGCAGCGGTGTGGGTCGGCCCATGGCGGTCTCTCCCTATCCGGCCCGCGCCAGGGGGCGGGCTTGCGGCGACTCGTCGCGTAGGCGCGCCCGGTCGAGGCCGAGCCACTCGATGGCGTCGTCCCTCTTATCGAACGGCGGCTCTCCCTTGAGTGCCCGCCGCGCGACCTCCTTGAGCTGCCGGACGGTCACGTCCCGCCCGCCGAGGCCGGCGATAACGCCCACGACTCGGGGGGGGCCGGCAGTGCCGTAGAGCGCCGACCGAACCTCGTCGTACAGGACCCCGTGACTCCCGGCGGCGCAGTTCCGATCGATGGCGATAACCAGCTCGGCTTCTCCGAGCGCCTTCCGAATGGCCTCGGCCGGAAAGGGCCGGTAGGCGCGGACCCTGAGGAGGCCAACGGAGAGCCCCTCGGCCTTGAGCTCGCGCACCGCCCGGCGCGCCGTCTTGGCGATCGAGCCCATGGACACGATCACAGAGCGGCCCACGGGTTCGGGTGTCTCGATCAGCCCCCGGGGGCGGCCGCCGAACGCCTCGGCATACGCCCTACCAACTTCGGGGATGACGGCGAGCGCCGCTTCCATCGCCTGATGTTCGACGAACTTAAACTCCGTATACCACTCGGGGGGCGTGGGCGGGTTCAGCGAGCGCGGCACTGCCGGGTCGAGCAATGCCTCAACGCGGACTCCGCCGAGAAATCGGTCCACCGTCCTGGCCTCCGGAACCATAACCCCCTCGGCGGTGTTCGAGTGGATGAAGGACTCGTAGCAGAGCATCCCGGGCAGGCGGACCCGCGGGTCCTCGCAGATCCTGAAGAGCTGAATGGTCGTCTCGAGGACCTCCTGCGCGTCCTCGCAGAAGAGCTGGAGCCAGCCGGCGCGGTTCACGGCCAGGGCATCATTGTGGTCCGCGTACCGGCTGTGGGGGACCGAAATGGCGCGATTGACCACCGCCATCACGACAGGGCAGCGGCTGCCCGAGGCCGTGTACAGGTGCTCGGCCATGAAGAGGAGCCCTTGGGAATTGGTCGCCGTGAAGACCCGCGCCCCGCCGAGGGAGGCGCCCACGGCCGCGGCCATGGCGGCGTAGTCCGACTCCATGTTGACGAATTCGGCCTTGAGCAAGCCTGTCTCGACATCCCGGGCGATGATCTCGAGCATGGGGGACTGGGGGGTAATGGGATAGGTGGGAATCACCTGAGGCTTCGACAAGCGGACCGCCCGGGCCGCCGCCTCGTTGCCGGTGAGGAGTTCTGCGCGGCTCATGGCTTCTCGTTCCTCCTCGTCTCCCCTCGACTCCTGAGATACGCGAGCACGGTCTCCTTCTTCCGGAGAACGTGCTCGACGATCAGCCGCTCGGCCCGCGCCGGATCATGGTCCTTGATCGCCTGAAGAATCGCCCGATGCTCCTGTAACCAGACCTTCCGGGTCCGGCCCACCTCGAGCGTGATCCGGCGGTAGCGCAGGATCTTGTCGTGAATCGCCTGCAGGAGCTGCTGGAGCTGCACGCTCCCGCTCAAGACGTTGAGCCCGTCGTGAAACCGCGTGTTCCACTCGAGGAGTCGCTCGGGCGCCTCCCCGTCCAACGCGGTTTCCGACCGTTTCAGGATCCCTTCGAGCAACGCGATCCCCTCAGGCGTCGCCCGCTCGGCCGCCAGGTGCGCCGCCAAGCCCTCCAGCACCGCCCGGATCCGAAAGGTCTCTTCCACCTCCTCGGGCGACATCGCGCTCACCACCAGGCTACTCCCGGGGCCTTTGGAGATAAACCCCTCGGCCTCGAGCTTGCGGAGGGCCTCGCGGACCGGGGTTCGGCTGATTCCCAGCCGGCCCGCCAACTCGGTCTCCACAATCCGAATCCCGGGCGAAAGCTCTCCCTGGACGATAGCCCGACGGACGGCGTCGTAGACCTCTTCGCGGAGCGGTCGGTGAACCCGGATCTTCATGGAGGGCCTTCCATAGAGACGCTTGTACACTGTATACAGTGTACAAGCTTGCTTGTCAAGCCAGGTACGCCGCTGCCCTGTAGACCCCTGAGGAAATGCCGGGTGTGGAAGGCGCACGATTGCCGGACACTTGAAGAGCATCTTTCGACACCCCGAATGTCACAGTAGGGTACGGATCGAGAAGGATCACTTGAAATTCAGAACCTTAAGCTTGACGGCGATTTGGCACAAAGATTGCTTCTGAAAGACATCAAGAAGGGGAAACCAAAGCCTCTCTCCTTCTGCTAGGGCCTCGGGGGCGGGCCTTTGACCCATAAGGGAGCCCCCATTATATTTTTCACCTATCTCACCGATCTGTTTTCCGCCTGATCTTGCCCCTCATTTCCGCCTGAACTCAACTCAATAGCTTCGGGAAAATTCTTCCATCCTGCCGTCGACGGAAAAGCGAGGTCTATTCGAAAATAAATCCGGTATTCAGGCTCAGCAAGGGCGGCGGGTGTCACCGGTAGACGTCGCGGCGATGCCCGATAGTCACAATCACAATGACAAGGCGTTCCGCTTCTACGATGTAAAGGATGCGGTAGTCCCCCACTCGGACGCGGTGAAGGCCCTCTTCGCCCCTTAGCTTTTTCGATGCCCGTGGGTAGGGGTTCTTGGCCAGGGCCAGAATGTGCCTGTCGATTTGTTTCTGGACTTTCGTGGGAAGAGAATGAAGAGCATCCCGAGCGGCGCGAGTGAGCTCGATCTGATACCGAGCGGTCATCTACGCAAGGCCCAGCTCCTTGCGAACAACCTCGTAGGGGATGCGCTCGTCGGACTCGGCCAGCGCCTCCCGTGCGGCTTCTACGTCAAAACGGTCCTCGAGCTCCTCAAGGAGACGAAGATCCTCGATAGGGATCATGGCAACAATGTCCTTCCCGTGG
>JAHFDE010000093.1 GCA_023249165.1 Candidatus Methylomirabilota bacterium
CTTGTAGGCGATCCGCCCTTCGGTATCGAGGAAAAAGGTCTCCGGAATGCCGTAGACCCCGTAGTCGATAGAGATCTTCCCTTTGGGATCAACCCCATTGGGGAACGAGAACTGAAACCGGCGCATGAACTCCCGGGCCGCCTGCTCGGTGTCCTGGACATTCACCCCGACGATCACAACCCCCTTATCCTTGTACGCGCGCCAGCCCCCTTCGAGAACAGGCGCCTCCTCGTAACAGGCGGGATAGCACCAGGAGGCCCAGAAATTCACCACCACCACTTTCCCCCGAAGCCCGTCCAGGCTGAGATGCCCTCCGTCAAAAAGGGAGAGGGAAAAGGGGGGCGCCGCCTTCTCAATCAAAGGCGACGGGACGACCCTGGGGTCGGTCCGGAATCCATAGGCCAAGAGGAGGAGGATCGGCACCACCGAGAAAGGGATCAATGACCTTTTCCAGCTTGCCGTCATGACCGCTCCCCCTTGACCGGCGGGGGGAGGAGTCCCGCGGGCAACAAGCCGAGCAGCGTCCCGAGTGCCATGATCGCCCCCCCGATCCAGATCCACGAGACCATCGGGTTCACCAGGATCTTGACCACGGCCCAGCTCCCCTCCCGATCAAAGCTCCCCAGGATCAGATAGAGATCCTCCTTGAAGCCGATCCAGTAGTCCACCTCGGCGATGGGCTCCTGCTGGGTCGGATAGAACCGGAGGCCGGGCGTCATTCGCCCCGCCTCGTGCCGGTCATTGAAGATGGTGAAGATCCCTTGCACCTTCACGTGCGTCGGCCCCTCGCTGCCGGTGAGCCGCTCGAAGCGCACCTGATACCGGCCGGCCTCCAAGGACTCGCCCTGCTTCAGCATCCGCTCCTGCTCCACCTGAAACGCGGAGGAAGAGGCGATCCCGATGGCGAGCAGTGCCACCCCGACATGGACGATGAATCCCCCGTACCGGCGGCGGTTTCTGACGAAGAGCTGCCCGAGAGCCGCAAGCGGCCCCTCGCCCGCCGTCTTCCTCCTGGCGCGGATGCCCCGGTAATACTCCTGCACGGCGACGGCCGAGACGAAGACCGCCAGGGCATACGTCATGAGGACCCAGGGGCTCTTAATGCCAAAGACGAACGTCGTCCCTCCGGCGGCAAGGCCCGCCAAGGCCGGACCGAGCAGATTCCGTCGGAGACTGACCCATGAACCGCCCCGCCAAGGAATCACCGGTCCCACGCCCATGAGAAAAAGCAGCCCTAACGCGATGGGACGCGCCACGTAGTTGAAGTAGGGGGCCCCCACGCTCACCTTGACCCCGCGGACCGCCTCAGCCAGCAGGGGAAAGAGCGTCCCCAGAAACACCGTAAAACAGAAGGTGACCAAGAGGAGATTATTGAAGAGAAAGGCGCTCTCTCGGGAGAGGAACGAGTCGACCGCCCCCTCTGACTTGAGTCGGTCCGCCCGGTACGTGAGCAGGGTCACGGTGGATAGGAGGATCAGGGCGAGGAAGGCCAGGAAAAAGTAGCCGACGGCCCCCTGGGTGAAGGCATGCACCGAGTTCAGGATGCCGCTCCGGGTGAGAAATGTCCCGAAGATGACCAGGGAGAAGGTGAGCGAGATGAGGGTCAGATTCCAGACCTTGAGCATCCCCCGCTTCTCCTGAATCATCACGGAATGGATGTAAGCGGTCCCGGCGAGCCACGGCATGAACGAGGCATTCTCCACCGGGTCCCAGGCCCAGTACCCTCCCCACCCCAGGACATGATATGACCACCAGCCGCCGTAGATGATCCCACTCGTGAGAAACATCCAGGCGGCGACCGCCCACCGCCTGGTGATGTAGAGCCACTCCTCTCTCGTCCGGCCGGTGATCAGGGCGGCCATGGCAAAGGCGTACGGCACGGTGAAGCCGACATAGCCGGAGTAGAGCAAGAGCGGATGGACCAGCATGCTGGTATCTTCGAGGAGGGGATTGAGCCCCCGGCCCTCGGACGGGACCGGCGCATGGCGTTCAAAGGGATTCGCCGGGATCAACAAGACCAGGAGGAAGAAGGCGGAAATACCCATCAGGACCGCGCTCACGTAGGGGAGAAAATCCCGGTGCTTCCGTCGATACATGACGACCACCTGTGCGGCCAACGTGGCCTGCATCCAGGCCCAGAGCAAGAGGGATCCCTCGAGTGCCCCCCAGAGGCCGGCGATCTTGTACCAGACCGGATAATTCCGGCTGCTGTTGGACGCCACGTAGCGGATGCTGAAGTCCGACGTAATCAGCGCATACTCCAGGCTGAGCAGGGCGATGGTCACCAGCGCCCAGTGGACCAGGACCGCATTATGGGCACCTTCGAAGAGGGGCGTGTTTCCCCGGCGATGTCCGATGACTGCCGCCCCAGCTCCGAAGAGGGCGGTGACCAACGCCGTCCAGAGCGCGATGTTTCCCAGTTCCGCCGTCACCGTGGACACTCCTCTGGATGACCGATGACCGATGACCGATGACCGAAAAACAGCAGCCGCCAGTTAGCAGTCATAACCATGAACCCTGAACCATGCTCTCAGCTCCGCTCCCGCTTGATCAGGGACCGGTAGAGTTCCTGGGGTGAGGGCCGATCGCCCGACGGAGGCCGGTACTCTTCATTGTGCTTGGCCATGATCAGATCGGCGTCAAAGACGCCGTCGGCCCCGATCTGTCCCTCCACGATCGCCCCCGTCCCCTCCTTAAAGAGATCCGGGGGGATCCCCTTGAAACGAACCGGGATCCTGGCGCCGCCGTCCGTGAGCTGAAACATGTAAGTCAGCGTGTCAGGCGCGTGAGTCAGGGACCCCTCCACCACCAGCCCCCCGAGCCGGATCCGCCTCCCCGTCCGCCCGACTTCCCGGGCCTGGATCTCGCTCGGGGTGTAAAAGTACACCAGGGCCTGCTGGGTCCCTGTCCAGACGAGATACCCGATGCTCGCGAGGATGACGAGACCGCCGATGAGCACCTGTCGATTCCGGCCCCTCATTTCACCACCTCGACCCGCCCGGCTGCCTCGCGGTCGAGTCGCGCCCGCCGTTTCCGGATGCGCATGCCGAGACTCCACCCATACCCCACCAGCGTAATGGCGGCGAGGCCGTAGGCAAGCCCAATGTACCCCCAGGGACCCATCTACCCTCCCAGGTCCCTGGCCTCGACCGCCTCATCGAGCGCCGCCAGCCGCACGCGTCCGGCCATGAAGGTCGCATAGAGGAGAAGGAAGGCTACGAGGTTCACGGCAAGGGGGAGTGTGAACGCCTCGTCGATCGTCCCGCGCTCGAGCGACGAGGGCTGGTGCAGCGTCCGGAACCACTTCACGGCCATATGGGTAAAGATCATATCAAAGAACCCCAGGATGCCGACCACCGCCGCATAGCGCCCCGCGCGGTCCTGGTCCTCCACCACAGAACGGAGCATCAGATAGCCGAGGTAGACCAGAAAGAGGACCGCGGTCCCGGTGAGGCGCGCATCCCATGTCCACCACACTCCCCACGTCGGCTTGCCCCAGATGGCGCCGGTAAAGAGCGTGATTGCGGTAAAGACGACGCCGACCTCAGCCGAGGCATGGGCGAGACGATCCCATCCCCGGGTCCCGCGCACGAGGTAGCCGATGCTGCAGACAAGGACGACGGTAAAAGCCAAATAGGCCGTCAGGATGCTCGGGACGTGAAGATACATGATCCGCTGGACCTCCCCCTGGACAGCGTCCGGCGGGGCCTGAACGAGACCCATCCAGAGGCCGGCGACCACAAGCGCCCCCGCCCCCAGACCCAGGGTCACTCCCAGGCGATCCATGGTGTTCAGTCCTCCATGACGAAGGGAAAGGTGAGATACCCGAGCACGAGAAAGACCAGATCGAAGACCAACAACAACCGAAGCCAGTGCGGTTCAGCCCCGAGGCTCTCTCCGGCCAGGGCGAGCTCCGTCAGTCGGCTCGCGGGAAGGAGGACAGGGATCACGAGGGGGAGGAGGAGCAAGGGTAACAGGACCTCGCGAGCCTTCAGGTGGGCGGTAATCGCCGCAAAGAGGGTCCCGATGGCGACAAAACCAACCGTCCCCAAAATCAGGACCGGGACGAGGCGGGCCCCGGCCGGCCACAGGTCGAGATGAAAGAACAGCCCGAACATGACCACAATTGCGAGCTCCGTCGCCACCATCACACAGCATCCGCCGACGACCTTGCCGAGATACAGGCCCCCCAGGTCCCCGGGGACGAGCCGGAGTGCCTCGAGGCAGTCGTTTTCCCGCTCGATCTGGAACGCGCGGGCCATCCCCCACAGCCCGGTGAGAATAAAGGCGAACCAGAGGAGCCCCGGCGCCCCCTGCCGGACCTGTGCTTCCGTGGGACCGAGGGCAAACCGGAACAGAAAGACGAGGAGGGCGCTGAAGAAGAGGAGGGTGTTCACACCTTCGCGGCTGCGCGCCTCGATGCGGAGGTCTTTGCGGAGGATCTCTGCCGCCAGGGCCAGAAAGTTCACCGTCCTCCCCCCTCGGTCCGCAGGGCGTACAGCTCCTGAAATGCTGGAAGCGTCATGGTCCCGCGCGGCTCGTCCAGGATGAGCCGTCCACGCGCGAGGATGGCCAGTCGGGTCGCCAGTTTGAAACCGTCGAGGAAGTTGTGCGTCGCAATCACGGCCATGCCTCCCCTCTCCTGGTGTTCCTGCAGGGCCGCCTCGAGCACTTTGGTCACCTCACGGTCGAGATTCGTGTAGGGTTCGTCTAATAGCCACAGGTCTACGTGCCGAAGGAGCAGCCGGGCAAGGGTGATGCGCCGTTTCATCCCGCTCGACAGCGTGCGGACCCGCTCATCCGTCACCTCACCCAGGCCCACCCGCTCCAGCGCTGCCGCCACGGTGCCTTCCGCTGGCCGGTCGCCGCGGATGGCTGCGGCAAAGGAAAGATTCTCGCGGGGTGACAGCTCTTCGTAGAGAGCGCTTCCATGCGAAAGGATCTCGACGCGGTGCCGAATCTGGTCACGCGCACGCACCAGGTCGGCCCCGTTGACTACCCCGGATCCCCGGGTCGGCCGCACAAGCGTCGCCAGAATCTTGAGCAGGGTCGTCTTTCCTGACCCGTTCGGCCCGAAGAGGACCAGAGTCTCGCCCGGCGCGAGATCCAGATCGACCCCGCGGAGGGCCCACGTCCCCCGAAAGGCCTTGCCCAGGCCCCGGACCGACACGCCGACGACGGATGTCCCGCTACGCACCACGCTACCGGTCTGCCTCCCCCATGACGAAATCGACACTGCCGATGATGGCGATCGCATCGGCGACCATATGCCCCTCGATCAGCCGGGGCAGCACCTGGATATTGACGAAGGACGGCGGGCGGAGCTTAACGCGCCAGGGCTTGTTGGTTCCATCGCTCACCACGTAGAATCCGACCTCCCCCTTGGGACCCTCCACCGGGACATAGGCCTCCCCGGGCGGCACGTTGAAGCCGTAAGAATAGAGGAGGAAGTGATGGATCAAGGCCTCCATGCTCTGCCGGACTACTCTTTTCGGCGGTGGGACAATCTTGGGATTGTCGATATTGACCGGCCCGCCCGGCAGCTCCTTCAGGGCCTGCTCCACGATCTTGAGTGACTGCCGCATCTCAAAGATCCGCACGAGATACCGCTCGTAGGCATCGCCGGCCTGCCCCAGGGCGATTGCGAAGTCGAATCGTTCGTAGCCGGAGTAGGGGGTCGACTTCCTGAGATCCCAGGGGACGCCACAGGCCCGCAGATTGGGGCCGGAGAGGCCCCAGGCAATGGCCTCTTCCGCCTTGATCACACCGATGCCTTTGCAACGTTGGATCCAGAGGGGATTGCGGGTCAGGAGATCCTCGTACTCATCGAAGCGATGCGGAAACTCACTCAGGATCTGCTGAACCGCCCGGTCAAAGCCTTCGGGGAGGTCGGCCATCAGTCCTCCCACCCGGAAGTAACTCGACATCATCCGGGCCCCGCTCACCATCTCGTAGATGTCGAGGATCCGCTCCCGCTCTCGGAAGCAATAGAGAAAGACGCTCTGGGCCCCGATCTCGAGCGCCATCGTCCCTACCGCCACGAGATGGCTATTGATCCGCGTCAGCTCCGTGAGCAGGACGCGGATGACCCGGGTCCGTTCCGGCACCTCGATCTCCAGAAGTTTTTCCACACTGAGCACGAAGGCGAGGTTATTGGACATGGGGGCCAGGTAGTCGAAGCGGTCGGTCACGGTGATGGCCTGCAGATAGCGCTTCGACTCCATGATCTTCTCCATGCCGGTATGGAGATACCCGATATGGGGCGTGACCTTGACGACCACCTCCCCGTCCAGCTCGAGCACGAGCCGCAAGACCCCATGGGTCGAGGGGTGTTGCGGCCCCATGTTGATCACCATGGTCTTTGTTTCCGGCATGGTCCGCTCCTCGGCGCTCGGTGTGATTGCGGTGTGGCCAACTATGATACTCCCCGGGGGAGCGAGATTCAAGGCGAAAAGCCCTGTGCACCTTGACGCCTGGACGCACAACCGGTAGAGTAATTCTAGAAGGACAGACGCATGGGGATGACATTGGCAGAAAAGATCCTCTCCCAGAAGCTCGGGAGAGAGGTGCGCGCCGGCGACGTCGTGATCATCCCGGTGGACCTCGCCCTTGTACAGGACGGGACCGGGACCCTGACCTTTGACGTGATCCGCCAGCTGATGGGCAAGGACACCCTGAAGCACCCGGACCGGGCCATGATCGTCCTGGATCACCTGGGTCCGCCGGGGCGGCCCGAGTACGCCGCCATGCACAAGAGGCTCCGGGATTTCGTCAAGGCAACCGGGTGCCTGCTGGCGGACGTCGGTGAAGGGATCAGCCACGTGGTCATCTCCGAACGGTACGTGAAGCCGGGAGACGTGGTGGTCGGGGCGGATTCCCACACCAACACCGCGGCGGGGATGGCCGCCTTCGCCACCGGGATGGGCTCCACCGACACTGCCGTTGCCATGGCGCTGGGCAAGCAATGGTTCCGCGTTCCGGAGACGATACGCTTCGAACTCCGCGGCTCGCTCCCCGTCGGCGTCTCGTCCAAGGACATCATCCTCCACATCATCGGCACCATCGGTGAGGACGGCGCGGTCTACAAGGCGATGGAGTACGGCGGGGAGACGATCCAGCACCTCTCGATGGACGCCCGGTTCACCATCACGAGCATGGCCCAGGAGTGCGGGGCCAAGCTGGGCCTCTTTCCATCGGACGAGGAGACGCGGCGATGGATGCAGCGGCACGGCCGGGAGAAGGACTGGAGACCGCTCGCGGCGGACCCCGGCGCCGCGTACGAGCGGGTGATTGCCATCGACTGCGCGGCGCTCGTGCCGCTCGTCTCGGTCCCGCACACCCCGGGTAACGTCAAGCAGGCCGCGGAGGTCGAGAAAGAAGGGATCAGGGTGGATCAGGTCTTCCTGGGGACTTGCACCAACGGACGCTTAGAGGACCTGCAGGCCGCCGCCCAGATCCTGAAGGGACGCCGGGTTGCGCAGGGAACCCGTCTGCTGGTCTATCCTGGCTCACGGTGGGTCTACCATGAGGCCCTGAGGGAGGGATACATCCAGATCCTTGAGGAGGCCGGTGCCGTCATCGGCCATGCCGCCTGCGGGCCCTGCCCAGGAATGCAGTTCGGGCTCCTCTCTGACGGTGAGGTCTGCGTGGCGACGCAGAACCGCAACTTCAAGGGGCGCATGGGGAATCCGAACTCGTTCCTCTATCTCGCCTCGCCGGCGACCGCCGCGGCCACGGCGGTCGAGGGGAAGATCACTGATCCGCGTCGATTCCTCGCGTAGGAGGCGCGTAATGCTTCGCGGGAAGGCCTGGAAGTTCGGCGATTTCGTCTCGACCGACCTCATCGCCCCGGGCCGGTACGCCTACCTCCGAGACAACCTGCCGGAATTCGTCAAGCACGTCCTCGAGGACGCCGACAAGGACTTCGCCCCGGCGGCACTCAAAGGGGACCAGACGTACATCGTGGTGGGGGGCCGTAACTTTGGACAGGGGTCGAGCCGCGAGCACGCCGCGCGCCTGATCAAGCTGGCCGGGGTGCCGGTGGTGCTCGCCAAGGGTTTCGCCCGAATCTTCTACCGGAACTGCTTCAATATCGGGATGCCGGCCCTGACCGTGGACACCGACCAGATCGCCCACGGGGATGAGGTCGAAATTGACTTGAAGCACGGGGTGGTCCGCAACCGCACCCGGCAGCAGGAGCTCACAACCGGACGGATCCCGCC
>JAHFDE010000094.1 GCA_023249165.1 Candidatus Methylomirabilota bacterium
CCTCGCGCATGGAGTGCGAGGGAACCCCCACGCATCCGGAGGCGGCGATGGCCGCCAGGGCGTTCTCGGTGTTGTGGGACCCCTGGATCTCGAGGGTGTCCCGCCGGCAGACGGCCTCCTCTTTACCGCCCAGGCGGAGCCAGAACGTCCCCTCCTTGAGAAACGCGCCCTCGCTCACCGGCTGCCGTTGGCTGAAGAAGATCTTCCGTGCCCGGCATCGGGAGGCCGCGTCGAGCGTCAAGGGATCGTCGGCATTCAGAACCGCTGTGTCATCAGGCTGCTGATTCAGGAAGATGCGCGCCTTCGCCTGGAGGTATGCGGCGAGACCCGCGTACCGGTCCAGATGATCCGGGGTGACATTCAGGAGGAGGGCCACCCGGGGCCGGAAGGCCTCGATGGCCTCCAGCTGGAAACTCGAGATCTCGGCCACGACCCAATATTCTCGGGAGAGCCCGCCCACCACATCCGAGAGGGCTGTCCCGATATTGCCGGCGACCACCGCCTCTCTCCCTGCCCGTTCGATCATCAATCCGATCAGGGTCGTGGTGGTACTCTTCCCGTTGGTTCCGGTCACGGCAATGAAGGGGGCCTCCGTGGCCCGAAAGGCCAGTTCCACCTCGCTCCAGATCCGGACGCCCTGGGACCGGGCCTTTTGGAGGAGGGGGAGATCCGAGTCGACCCCCGGGCTCACCACAATCAGGTCGGCCTGCAGGAAGGTTTCGGGTCGATGCGGCCCAAGTTCAACCTTCACCCCTCTCTTCCTGAGGTCGTCGAGATCGGTCTGGATCTTTTCGGCCGGATGATGATCGCTGCCGGTCACGCGCGCCCCCCGACTCACGAGGAGCCTGCAGGCGGCGGCCCCGCTCCGCGCGAGTCCCACCACCGTCACCCTCTTCCCTTGTACGTCGAGCGTCCGCTCCATGTCGTTAGCTGTCAGCCGTCCGCTGACTTCGGCGAGCTCAGTCGAGCCGTCGGCTGTCCGCAAAAGACCCTGTGCTCTTTTCCGAGCTGACTGCCGACGGCCGATTGCTGACTGCCTTTTCTTCATCATCGCAGTTTCAAGGTGGTGAGCGAGATGAGCGCCAACAGGAACGAAATAATCCAGAATCGCACAATGATCTTGGGTTCGGCGACCCCGTTGAGTTCGTAATGGTGGTGGATAGGGGCCATGCGAAAGATCCGCCGCCCGGTGGTCTTGTACGAGAAGACCTGGAGGAGGACCGAGATCGCCTCGATGACGAAGACCCCTCCGATGATCATGAGGAGCAGCTCATGTTTGGTCAGCACCGCCAACAGGGCCAGGGCCGTCCCGAGCGCCAACGATCCGGTGTCCCCCATAAAGATCTGCGCGGGATAGGCATTGAACCAGAGAAACCCCAGCGAAGCCCCGACCACCGCGCCCCCAACGATGGTGAGTTCGCTCGATTCGCGAACGTAGATCACCTGAAGGTAGCGGGCGATGGCGCCATGCCCGGCCATGTAGGCCAGGACGGTGTAGGCGCCAGCCGCCATGATCATCGGGCCGGTCGCGAGCCCGTCCAGGCCGTCGGTGAGGTTCACGGCGTTACTACAGCCGACGATGATGAGCATCACCAGGAGGACGTAGGCCCACTCCAGGTCCGGCACCAACCACTTGACAAAGGGGATGCTCAAGCGCGTGGTGAATTCGTCCACCGGGCTCAGATAGAGGTAGAGACCCACGCCGAGCCCCAGCATGATCTGCCAGGCAAACTTATGGCGCGGGGCCAACCCTTTGCTGCTCTTCCGCCTGAGCTTCAGGTAATCATCGCAAAAACCCACGGCGCTCATCCCCAGTGTCCCCAGGAGGATGACCCAGACAAAGCGATAGGTCAGATTCGCCCACAAGAGCGTCGATCCGACGACCGAGGCGACAATCAGGAGTCCCCCCATCGTGGGCGTTCCGGCCTTGCCGAGGTGGGTCCGCGGTCCGTCCTCCCGGATCTGCTGCCCAATGTGTAGCGCCCGAAGTCGCTTGATGATATAGGGACCCAGGACGAGGCTGAGCAAGAGAGATGTGATGATGGCGCCCGCCGTGCGGAAGGTCACATAGCGGAACACATTGAAAACCGTATGGTAATCGACCAGGGGATACAGAAGGTGGTACAGCATCACAACCCCTCGAGGAGCTTTTCAAGCCCCATCCCTCGCGACGCTTTCAAGAGGATCCAGGGGGCTCTAGTCACGTGCGCCCTGAGCACCGCCCGGGCCTCCCCATGGTCGCGGCAGTAGTGAATCCTAGTGACGTCTAGCCCATTGAGGGCGGCCCCCTCGCCGATGGCTCGGGCGCGTTCTCCCACCGCGATCAGCAGTGCCGGGCGCCCCCGCGCCACCAAGGCCCCGATGCGCCGATGGGCCGCCTCCGACACCGATCCCAGCTCCAGCATGTCCCCGAGCACAAGGATAGCCTCCCGCCCTTTGGAGAGCCGGACGAAGGCCTCGAGCGACGCCGCCATCGAGGTCGGATTCGCATTATAGGCGTCGTTGACGATCACGGCCCCCGAGGGATGGAGGATCCTTTCCATGCGCATGGGTGCGGCCGGCGCCTGCTCGAGCCCCGCGGCGATCGCGTCCAGGTCAAGAGCGAAGGCGATTCCGACGGCGGCCGCGGCCAGCGCGTTCCACACATTCAGACGGCCCGGGGTGTTCAGTCGGACCGGCCGCCTCTTCCTCCCGGCAGCAAGGGTGAAGAGTGTCCGGCCGTCCCGGCCACCTCGGACCCGCTCCGCCCGGACATCCGCCCGCCCGTCAAGGCCGAAGGTGATCAGACGGCCCCGGACGGCGGGGAAGAGCCGCGTGAGATACGGATCATCCCTGTTCAGGACGGCCACGCGGTCCCCCGTGAGAAACGGAAGGAGTTCGCCCTTCGCCTCGGCCACCTCTTCTACCGACCCGAGAAACTCCAGATGCGCCTCTCCAATATTGGTGATCACCCCCACGTCCGGCTTCGCCATCTCTGCCAGGCGATGGATCTCCCCCCGCACGTTCATGCCCAGCTCGAGGACCGCGGCCTGGTGCTCTCGCCGGAGCTCGAAGAGGGTGAGGGGCACACCGATCAGATTGTTCAGGTTCCCCGATGAGACAAGGACGCGATACCCCTGGCGCAGGACGCTCCCCGTCATCTCTTTCGTGGTGGTCTTCCCGTTGCTTCCCGTAATCGCCACGACCCTTGCCGGATAACGCCTGCGCCAGCACTCTGCGATCTGGCCCAACGCCCACTGCGTCTCCTCGACCTGAATCACGACGAAACCAGGTGGAAGAGGGATGCTGGGAGGCGCTGAGACCACACACCCGAGAGCCCCCTTGGCTGCCGCCTCTGACAGGAAGGCATGACCATCGAAGCTCTTGCCCTTGAGAGCGACGAAAAAGTCGCCGGGCTTGAGGGTGCGGCTGTCCGTGGAGAAACGTGCCATCTCCCGGCCCGGGTCGCCGGCGACGAGCGTGCCCTTCGTGGCCTCCACTACCTCTTTGACTGTGAGCCCCTCCATCACATTCTCCGGTTCATGGTTCATCGTTCATGGCTCATGGCAAAACCCGAGTTCCATCCATGAACTCTGAACCCTGAACTATGAACCCCCCTGGTGGTAGCCCTGTTCCCGCAGCACCTCGCGGGCCACCTCCCGGTCATCGAAGGGAATCTTCTCTTCACCGACGACCTGTGTCGTCTCGTGTCCCTTGCCGGCGATCAGGATGACATCGCCGGGCCGGGCCTCCCCCATCGCCGCCCTCACGGCGTCACGCCGATCAACGCAGCGCATCGTCCTCTCCGCCCCGCCCGACACGCTTCGGACCCCCGCCTCGATCTCCTCCAAGATGGCCTCGGGTGATTCGCTCCTCGGGTTATCGGAGGTGAGGATGACGCGATCGGCCCACCGCACGGCCGCCTCTCCCATCAGCGGGCGCTTCTTCCGGTCCCGGTCGCCGCCGCACCCGAAGAGGACGATCAGCCGACCCGCGGAGAGCTCCCGCAGAGACCGGAGGACCCACTCGAGGGCATCAGGGGTGTGGGCGTAATCCACCACCACCCTGAAAGGCTGTCCGACCTCGACCGGTTCCAGCCGGCCGGGGATGCGGCGTACCGTGACCAGACCTTCGAGGATCCGCTCGATGGGGATCTTGAGCGCTCCCCCCACACCCACCGCGGCCAGCAGGTTATAGAGATTGTGTCGACCAAGCAGCGGGGATCGCAGTCCGCCCGTCCCCCACGGGGTGCGGATGAAGGCACGGATCCCCTGAAGGTCATACACAGGACCCACCGCAGTCACATCCGCCTCAGCCGTCAGTCCGTACGTGACCACAGCGGCACGCGCCATCTCGCGGAGTCGCTTGCCCGCCGGGTCATCAAGGTTGATGACGGCCGTTCCGTCCTTCTCCCGGAGCATCGTGAAGAGCTGAGCCTTGGCGGCGAAATAGTCTTCCATCGTCCCATGGAAGTCGAGGTGATCCTGGGTCAGGTTGGTGAAGACGGCGACGTCAAAGGCACACTCCGCCACCCGATGCAGCACCAGGGAGTGGGAGGAGACCTCCATCACGGCGGCGTCCGCCCCCTGACCACGCATCCACCGGAGCAGCGCCTGCAAATCCGAGGCCTCAGGGGTGGTCCGCTCTGCCTCGCAGCGGATCCCCCCGCACCGGTACTCGACCGTCCCGATAATTCCGGCCCGATGGCCGCCAGCCTGGAGCGCCGCCTCGACCAGATAGCTCACGGTCGTCTTGCCATTGGTCCCCGTGATCCCCGTGAGACACAGCTCACGTGACGGCGCATCGTAAAAGCGCGCCGCCACATGAGGGAGGGCGCGGCGTGTCTCCTCAACCTGGACGATAGTCCCAGTCACCGGTGCGCCCCCGGCACCTCGCACATCCCGCTCAACGAGGAAGGCACCCGCCCCCCGGCTGAGCGCCTCGGGGATGAACCGATGGCCGTCATGTCGCGCTCCCCGGATGCACACAAAGAGGCTCTGGGGTCCCGTCCGCCGGGAGTCGTACTCGACCGAGGCGATCTCCTGGTCCAACGCCCCCTGCAGGAGCCTGTGGGGAAAGCCGTCAATTAAATCTCGGAGAGGCTTCATCACGCCTCCCAGCGACCCGCTCGGGTGAGGTGACAGGGGGGGACGCAAGATAGTTCAAGGTCTCCCGGGCGATCTCGCGAAAGACGGGAGCTGCGACGGTCCCCCCCCAGGCAATACCCTGGGGCTCATCGACCATGACGAGGATGGCGAGCCTTGGGTCCTCGGCGGGGACGTAGCCGACGAAAAAGGCCACCACCTTTGTAGGCGAATAGCGCCCGGTCTCACGATCGAGCTTTTGCGCGGTGCCGGTCTTGCCCGCGACTCTATAGCCGGGAAGCGCCGCCCCCTGCCCGGTCCCCCGCTCGACAACCTCGGTGAGGATCGACGTGAGGGTTCGGGCGGTCTCAGACGAGATGACGCGCCTGACCGCCAAGGGTCTGGTCTCCTCGACGCTCCCATCGGGATGGCGAACCGCCAGGAGCGCACGGGGCCGGATCAGGGATCCCCCGTTGGCCACGGCGCTCATGGCGCTGATCATCTGAAGCGCCGTCGCTGAGATCTCGTGGCCGATGGAGAGGGCGCCCAGGGAGAGCTGTGACCAGTGCCGCGGCTGGCGGATGACCCCGTGGTTTTCACCGGGCAGATCCACGCCGGTCGGGACGCCGAAGCCGAAGCTCGTGATGTAGCTATAGAACCGCTCTTTTCCCACCTTCATCCCCACCTTGACGGCCCCCACGTTGCTGGAGAATGCCATGACGTCCCGGAAGGTCATCCACCCGTGTTTCTCGTGGTCCCGGATCGTGACCCCCGCGACCTCAATGGCCCCCTCTTCGCCGTAAAAGAGATCGTCGGGGCGCACCAGTCGCTCCTCGAGCGCCGCCGCGGCGAGGACGAGTTTGAAGGTCGATCCAGGCTCATAGGGATCGGTGAGGGCCCGATTCCGGCGGAAGGCGGGGGACGTACTCGCGTAGGCGCTGGGGTTATATGCGGGGCTGTTGGCGAGGGCCAGGATCTCCCCGGTCGTGGGATCCATCACAATGGCCGTCCCGGCCCTCGCCCCGGAGCGTCGCACCGCCGCGTCGAGTTCCCGCTCTGCTACATGCTGGATGACCTCATCAATGGTCAGGTAGAGATCGGCGCCCGGGTGAGTCTCCTTGGATTCCCGAAAGACGATACTGCCTCTGGCGTCCACTCGACTCACAAAGGACCGCGGTCCGCCGGTCAGCAGACGCTCGTATGCAAGCTCGAGCCCCTCCAATCCTCTGTTATCAACACCCGCGAATCCGATGAGGTGTGCCGCGAGGTCCTTCTTAGGATAATACCGTTTCCCTTCAGGCACAAGGCCGACTCCCGGAAGGCTCAACCTCGAAACGGCCTCCGCCTGTTCGGGATCCACCTGGCGTTGGATCCACACGAAGGGTTGATCACTGCGGAGCTTCGCCTGAATCTCGCGGACCGGTAGCTTGAGGACCCGGGCCAGCCGCGTCGCGGTGGCGCTCGGGTCCTGCACCAGGCCCGGATGGGCAAAGACCGACGCGGCATCCAGGGTGATCACCAACATCCGCCCGCGGCGATCATAGATCGTCCCGCGCTTGGCAGCCACGGGGATGCGGCGTTCATACTGCCCTTCGGCTCGGGTACCGAGACGCTCGTGCCGGATGATCTGAATCACGTAGAGGCGAGCGCCGACGACGCCCAACAGGGCGGCGAGGAGGACGGCCAGGACGGCGATCCTGGCCCGGGGAGGGGTCCCGAAGGACGCGGTCATCTACGGCTCCTCGAGCTGGATGATCTGCCCCGGACGGGGGTTGACCATGCCCAGCTCACGTCGGGCGAACTCTTCGACCCTCTTCAGGGAGCGGAGTCGGCTGAGCTCCATCCGGAGCCCCTTCCCCTCCTGCGTCAGGCTGGCCTGCGCGGCCCGGTGCCGCTCGATCTGGTAGCCAAGACGCACCACCTGGATGTGCTGCCACACGTAGAAGAGCAGACCGAGCAGCAGCACCCCGCACACGATGAGCTTCTGTTTGAGCTCGGGTGACAGCCCCCGCTTCGCCCGCCGGGCCCGGACTCCGAAGGGGAGCTCCTGCTGGATCGATCCTGAGCGGACCTCAGGGGCCATCCTGCCCCTCCCGCCGCTCGGCGGCCCGCAGCTTGGCGCTCCGAGCCCGAGGGTTCAGGCCCGTCTCCTCGGCCGACGGCGTCACAGGACGCCGGGTGAGGATCCGGACACCGGGGACCGCGCCCGGCGCCGCCAGCCGACGGAACAGATGCTTTACCACCCGATCCTCCAGGGAGTGAAAGGCGATCACACAGATCCGTCCCCCGACCTTGAGCAGGTCTATCGCCGCCTCGAGCGCCTCCTCCAGCCCCTCGAGCTCTTGATTGACGGCGATCCGGATCGCCTGAAAGGTGCGCGTCGCCGGATGGATCCGGCGGGGCCAGAGCCGCCGCGGGATGGCCCGGCTGACGACCGTGGCCAGCTCCTGCGTGGTCTCCAAGGATCCGTGGCCGCGCGCGCGCACGATTCCCCGGGCAATCTGACGGGCCCACCGCTCCTCGCCGTACTCTCGAATGATCCGCGCGAGGCGCTCCTCCGGAAGGGCGTGGAGGAGCGCCCGGGCCGTCAACCCCCCACTGTGCCGGTCCATGCGCATATCCAGAGGCCCCTCCATGCTGAAGCTAAACCCCCGACCAGGATCCGCGATTTGCAGCGACGAGACCCCCAGATCAAACAGGATCCCGTCGAATCGCCCCAGGTGAAGGGGTGAGAGCAGCCGGGGCAGCTCCCGGAAATCCCCATGGATCAATCGCACCCGGTCGCCGAAACGCTCCAGTGCACCCCTGGCACCGGCAATCCCCTCGGGGTCCCGATCGACCCCGACCAGCCGCGATGGCGGTCCGGCCGCATCCAGGATTGCTGCGGCGTGGCCTCCACCCCCAACGGTGCAGTCCAAGTACAGCCCGTCCGGTCTCGGTCCGAGGGCGGCCACCACCTCCCGAACCAGGACCGGGATATGCCCAGTCGTCACCCCGCCATGGCGAGACGCCTGAGCCGACAGGCCTGTCGGGCGCCGCGCTCCTCCGGGTAGTGCTCGAAGAAGGGGAACACCCCGGCGGCCCGAAACGTCTCCTCGACCGCGGGAGGGAGCGCCAGCAGACTCACAT
>JAHFDE010000227.1 GCA_023249165.1 Candidatus Methylomirabilota bacterium
CTCGAGGGGGAGGTGGACGCGATCCGCCGCTAACGTCACAAAGTACCCGGTGTAGTCTTGACTGGTGAAGGCATTATCCTGCCCGCCGTTCTTTCTGATCACCTGGCTGAACGCCTGGGCTCCCATCTGCGGGGTGCCCTTGAACATCATGTGCTCCATGAAATGGGCGAGACCGGTGCGCCCAGGTTGCTCGTTCCGGGAGCCGACCCGGTACCAGATATGAAAAGTCACCACGGGTGCCTTGTGCTCTTCCAGGAGGAGGACCTTCAGTCCATTGTCCAGCGTGGTCTCAAAGACTTCGAGCTCTCTGGGCTTAGAGGGAATAAAGACGTTCAGGAAGAGCAACCCTAGGAGGGCAACGATGACCAATCCGAGGATCACCCAGCTACGCCGCTTCACCGCCCTTTCCCCTCCTCCAGGCGCATCTCTACCCGGTCGCCCACGGCGATTCCTTGGCGCTCCACGAAGCCGGCCGGGACCTCCAGGACGTACTGGGCGTCTTCACGTGGCGCAAATTCCTGGGGGGCCTCACCGGGGGCTGGTGCCTTTGCTCCCCGCACGAGATCGACTACCCGTCCGTCCCGTATCCAGAGGATGTCCAGGGGAAAACGCATACCCCGCATCCAGATCAGGGGACGAACCGGGGCCTCGTAGACAAAGAGCATACCGCGGTCCGGCGCGAGCCGGTCCCGACCGCTGAGCCCCCGTGTCTTCTCCGCCTCGGTTCGCGCCACCTCGACCGGCACCGCGACCCGATTCCCGATCCGCACCTCTCCTCTGCCCCCCGCCTCAGCAAGGACGGGGAGGAGGCAGAGGAGGATCCAGCCGAGGCGCCACCGAACGATCACAATCGTTGATCCTCCGGCTGCTCGCCCAACGTGGCGCTCAGTTTGAGCCGCTGATCCTCCCGGAGGATTTCGAGCTCCACCGTCTGCCCGACGCGCTTGTGATCGTCGAGGTAGGCGACGAGTCTGTCATTGTTCTCTACCTTTTGGCCGTCGATGCCCACGATCAGGTCGCCCCCCAGCAGCAGGACCATGTTGCCGACCGGTACCCGGCGATCCCCTCCGCGAATGCCCGCTTGGGCCGCCGGCGAACGCGGCTCCACCACCATCACAAGCACCCCATGCTCGGCTGGCAGCTTAAGCCTTCGACTCAGCTCCCGGGTCACGTTGACCCCGCGCACGCCGAGCCAGGGATGACTCACCCGCCCCTTGGAGATCAATTCCGGAACGAGGCGCTTGGCCGTGTTGACCGGAATGGCGAACCCGATGCCGACGGACCCGCCGGTCGGACTGAAGATGGCTGAATTGATCCCGATCACTTCCCCTCGGGAATTGAGAAGCGGCCCGCCGCTGTTGCCGGGATTGATGGCGGCATCGGTCTGGATCACGTCCCGGATCTCCCGCCCGTTGGGAGCCCGCACGGTCCTTTTGAGCGAGCTCACCACGCCGGTGGTCACGGTCCGGTCAAAACCGAAGGGGTTGCCGATGGCGATCGTCATCTGCCCGACCTGGAGCTGCTCGGAATTCCCGAGACGGGCGACCTGGAGCTTCTCGCCCGAGACGTCGATCTTGATCACGGCCAGGTCGTTGTTCGGATCGCGGCCGACGAGCCGGGCCGGCATTTTCTTGCCATTCGCCAGAGTGACCTCGAGGGTATCCGCATTTTCGACCACGTGGTTGTTGGTGACGATATATCCCTGCTCGTTGATGATGAACCCCGAGCCGGTCCCGCGTTGGGGAACCTGATTGAAGAAGAAATCGTATGCGACGGCCGTACTGGTGATATGGACGACCGCCGGGCCCACCTCACGATAGACCCGGATGACGACCTGCTCCGCGTCGTTCAGCCCCTCCACCCGGGGCGCCGCCCACACGGCAGGAAGCGTCGGTGCTGCTTCGCGCGCTGGGCCCGCGGGTGGTTGCAGTTCGAGATAGAGGATCACCAGCAATGCGGCGATCACGCCGGTCAGGCTGATCGTTCCGAGTTTGCGCATCATGACTGATTCAACCCCCTTACTCTACAAAACTCCACCGTCCGAATACGGCTGTATCTATCGTATGACCGGACCCAATGTCAATGCGGTCGAGCGGCGTCACCCCTTGCGTCGCATCTCCTGGCCACAGCACTGCGGGATGCAATGGCCTGCCTTGAGCACCTGCACCTCCAGGCCGCATCGTGCACAGACATAGACTTCGTTCGCCGCCGGCATGACCGTTTCCTCCTTTCGCTCGCATCTTACGCGGTGAGCGTCGGGCGAAATCCCCTGAGGCGCAAGGAGTTGGAGACGACCGAGACCGAGGAGAGGGCCATGGCCGCCCCGGCGAGGACCGGACTCATGAGCACTCCGAGCACCGGGTACAGCACCCCGGCGGCCACCGGGATCAAGATGACGTTGTAGGCCATAGCCCAGAAGAAATTCTGCTTCATGGTTCGCATCGTGCGTGTGCCGAGGGCGATAGCGGTCACAACCGCGCGCAGGTCATCGGTGATCAGCGTCACGTCCGACGCCTCAATCGCGACATCGGTCCCGGTGCCGATGGCGATGCCCACATCCGCCTGGGCAAGGGCGGGGGCGTCATTGATGCCATCCCCGACCATGG
>JAHFDE010000095.1:0-1798 GCA_023249165.1 Candidatus Methylomirabilota bacterium
AGCCTTCATCGCTTGGAACAAAGGATCCACGAACACGAAAGCTCCCCCTCCTCCTGAGCAGGCCGCTCGTCCTTCCTTCCAGGTCGCGTGACACCCTTCGGAGTTTATGACTCTTTGCATTAGTTTCCGTGACACCTCGTTGACAGATCTTGACTAACGTAACGCACCGTGTTATATTATTGGGGTGTCCCGGTCTTGGGCTTCTGGTTGGTGAAGCGAGCCGGGGAGACAGAGCCTCTTGGAACAAGAAATGCAGCCCGGAGTACGGAGGATGGCGGATGTCAGCCATAGTGTCAGCGATAGAAGTTGAAGAGGGCTTTTGCTGGGATCACGGCTACCATCTCGGGCCTCGCTGCCCACGATGCTCTCGCGAGGTCGAGGAACCCCTTCCAGAGTAGGTGAGGGAGTTCCGAAGAGATCCGAGGAGCGACGAAGGAGGTCCATCATGGATGAGATTCTCATCGGGAGTGCTGTGCGGACTCCCATCGGGAGCTTCAACGGAGCCCTCGCGTCCGTTCCGGCCCCCCAGTTAGGCGGTCTGGTCGTTGCCGAAGTGTTGCGTCGCGCGCACCTCGAGCCGGCCCAGGTCGATGAGGTGTATCTCGGCAACGTGGTGAGCGCCGGTATAGGCATGGCCCCGGCACGACAAGCAACCATCGCAGCCGGCCTGCCCCAGTCGGTTGGCGCAACCCTGATCAACAAGGTGTGCGGATCAGGCCTCAAGGCGGTCACGATGGCGGCCCAGGCCATCCGGAGCGGCGATGCGGAGATCATCGTGGCCGGGGGCATGGAGAACATGAGCCGGGCCCCGTATTTTTTGGACAAGGCCCGGACCGGATACCGAATGGGTCACGGCCAGCTCATCGACAGCATGATCCACGATGGGCTGTGGGACGTCATCAACGGCATGCACGTGGCGATTTCCGGCGAGATGTGCGCCGACAGATACCGGCTCTCCCGGGAGGAGCAGGATCGCTACGCCGTGCAGAGCTACACCCGTGCCCTGACAGCCCAGCGGGAGGGGCGCTTCACGGCGGAGATCATCCCGGTCCCGGTTCATGCGCGCAGGGGCGAAGAGACGGTCGTCGAGGAGGATGAAGAGCCCGGGCGGCTCGCCCTCGAGAAGGTCCCCACGCTCAAACCCGCCTTCAAGGAGGGCGGGACCATCACGGCGGCGAATGCGCCATCCGTAAACGACGGGGCGGCAGCGGTGACGGTCCTCTCGGGGAGGCGGGCGGCTCAATTGGGGATCACGCCGGTCGCCCGGGTCGTCGGGTACGCGCAAGCCGCCCTCGCCCCCGAATGGTTCACAATCGCGCCCGCTGAGGCCATCAAGCAGGTATTAAAGCATACCGGCCTGAAGCTCGAGGACATTGACCTCTTCGAGATCAATGAGGCCTTTTCAGCCGTCGCGTTAGCCAACATGCAGATCCTGGGGCTCACCGAGGACCGCGTCAACGTCAAAGGGGGGGCCGTGGCCTTGGGTCATCCCATTGGTGCCACAGGAGCTCGCATCCTCACCACGCTCCTCTATCTCCTGAAGGAACGCCAGGCTCGACGGGGACTCTGTGCCATCTGTCTTGGGGGCGGCGAGGCGATCGCTCTGATCGTCGAGAGAGCGTAAGAGTCCAACGGCCAATACTTGATTTCCGACGGTGGGGGACTCTTTCTTTCAGTCAGCGTCAAATCCCTTAAGAATTAGATATTTAACACCATGCGTTATAAAATAACTTGACAAGAGTAATGCGCCGCGTTATATTCCAGGGTGAAAGGTTCGACTCCTCTCGGGTCGTCTGAG
>JAHFDE010000095.1:1898-8086 GCA_023249165.1 Candidatus Methylomirabilota bacterium
CAGCGTCAAATCCCTTAAGAATTAGATATTTAACACCATGCGTTATAAAATAACTTGACAAGAGTAATGCGCCGCGTTATATTCCAGGGTGAAAGGTTCGACTCCTCTCGGGTCGTCTGAGGGGAGTGGATGGACCAAGGTGCAATGTAGCAAGACCAGGGGAAGAAGGAGGGGTATCATGGTTGGCGAGAATTTTGCGGAGATGACCAACAAGGCCACTGAGACGTGGAACGGGACGGTCAATAAGGCACTCGAGGCGTTCGCCCTGACGAGCGACTTCAACCGGGACATCTCGGGCCGGAGCGTCGACCTGAATGCCGCCATCGCCCGCGAAGGGGTCCAGTATGCCAGCGAGGTCCAGGCGGCTCTCCGCCAGGCTTCCGATGAGGCCCGGCAGCTCTGGACCCGGCAGACCGAGGTCGTCCAGGATGCACCCAAGGACGTGATGGCGGCCACCCAGAAGGCCGTGGCCCTCTCTTGGGAGGGGGGCGAGCAGATCACGCGTCTCGGGGAGCTCCACCGGCAGGCGCTCAGCCGGTTCGCCGACAAAGTCCAGCATCTCCTGGACCAGGTTGGCGAAGAGACCCGGGAAACCTTCACGAAGTATTCTCAAAAGGTCCTGAAGCTGTACGGCCTGAAGAACTAAGGCGAGTTCGCGGCAAGGCAGAGGCCCCGTCGTCGAGGCGGGGCCTTCGTTTTTTTCTTTCGCCTCAGGAGGCTCACGTCCCCTCCCTGCGGGCCTTCTCGAGGGTCGCCTGCAACGAGGCGAGGCTGCCCATCACCCCTTCGATCTTTGCCTCAAGCTCCTCGATCCTCGATTCCACCCAAGAGATCTGAGAAGTCATCTCGGCGATCTGATTCCGCGAGGGGAGGCCGAGCGCCTTCAGATACGCCTCGCCGGCCTTCTTCATCTCCTTCTGTACCGGGCCGGCCGCGCCGAGGTACTGTTCCAGGTACTTTCCGAAGGCCGCGGCGAAACCCTCGGACGCCATGGCACCCTCCAGGGCCTTCGACCACGCCTCGATCCCCTCGTCCAGGAACCGCTTCCAGAGCTGAAGCACCTCGGGCGACCCGCCCTCCCTCACCATCTGGGACAACAGCGACGCCCCCTGGTTGAAGAAGGGCATCCAATACTGGGAGAGGTTCGGCTGCGGGGTCCGGCCGAGCATCGCCTGCCAGGCCTCGATCCCCTGTTCTGTGGACTGCTTCCATTGCTGGAGCATCTCCTCTGCCCACGCCGCGCCGCTCATGGTCGCCTCCCTAGTGACGCTCCGCCATCGATCTTCGCTCATCGCCTATCATTGGGATCGGGGGCCGAGCCAGCCCCAGACCTTGGGCCACGCGACGGTCGCCGCCTGCCGGCCGGCGATCAACGAGATGTGCCCCCCCGGCAACTCGACATACTCCGTGTCCCGACTCGACACCACATCGACCAGAGCCCTGACGCACGCCGCCGGGGCGATGTAATCGGTTTGAGCCCCCACCACCAAGACCGAACAACGGATGTTGGACAGGTCTACCCGTCTCCCCTCGAAGTAGAGCTCACCTTTGACCATCTTGTTCCCCTGATAGAACTCCTCCACCCACTGCTTGAAGAAGCAGCCAGGGATGGGCATATACTCGTTGGCCCATTTGTTCAGGGCCTTGAAACCCTCCACGTACCGGTCATTCCACATGTTCCACCAGAGGTTCGTATAGCTGCTGAGGTCAGCGGTCGGTTTCAGCAGCTTGAACCCGACCCGGATCAGGTCCGCCGGCATCCCCCCAAACGCGTCTACGACCTTCTCCGCATCGAAGTAACGCTTATCCATCCAGGTCGTGAAGAACCCCGCCTTTTCGAAATCGATGGGGCCCGCCATATTGATAAAATTACGGACAGGGGCTTCAGGGTGAAGGGCGATGTAACAGGCGCTGAGGGGGGCCCCCATGCAGTAGCCGAGCAGACTGACCTCCTTTGCCTGGGAACTCTCGAGGAGCTTCTTTACCATGACCGGGAGGATGCGCAGTATGCACTCGTCCACGGTCAGGCCATCGTCCTCATCCCCGAAGATCCCCCAGTCGAGGAGATAGAAGTCGAACCCCTGCCTTACCATGTATTCGATAAAGCTACTTCCGGGCAGCAAGTCGAAGATATAGGGGCGACTGATCCCGAGGTTCGGGACCATGAGGACAGGGACAGGATAGACCGCCTCCGCCGTCGGTCGATATCGATACAGTCTTGCCTTGCCCTTCCGGTAGATGAGATCGCGGGGCGTCTGCCCCACCTCTGGCTCACCCGACGTCAGAAACATCTCTTTCGCCTGCTCCGTCCTCTTCACCTGGCGCACCACTTCCTCCTGCCACTGCTTCAGGACATCCTGTTGGGCCACACTCCTCCCCCTCCTACGTGAGGCGTTCCACCACCAGGGCGTTTCCCTCCCCACCACCGGCCCCCATACAGGCCACACCGTACTGCAAACGCCGATCTTGGAGGGCGTGCAAGAGCGTTACGAAAATCCTGGTTCCACAGGCCCCGATCGGATGGCCGATGGCGATCGATCCGCCATGGACGTTGATCCTCGCGTTGTCGATCTTCAGTTCCCGCTCGCAGGCGATGACCTTGACAGCAAACGCCTCGTTGATCTCGAACAGGTTGATGTCCTCCACCTCGAGTCCAGCCTTCTGTACGGCCTTTCGCGTTGCCGGGATAGGGCTCATCGCCATAACGGCCGGCTCGACGTTGGCCCAGCCCCAGGAACGGATGAGGAACCAGGGCCTCAGGCCCAGCTCTCTTGCCTTGCGCATGGACGTAACGACGACGGCCGCCGCCCCATCGGTGATGCCCGAGGAATTGCCCGCCGTGACCGTTCCCCCTTCCCGAAAAGTCGGTTTGAGCTTCGCCAGCTTCTCTAGTGTGGTATCCGGCCGCGGGTGTTCATCCTGGGCGAACAGGACCGGTTCCCCCTTGGCCTGTGGGATGGAGATGGGGATGATCTCCTCCTTAAACTTGCCGGTCTTCATCGCCTCGGCCGCCCTCTGCTGGCTGATCACGGCCTGCCGGTCTTGCTCCTCCCGGCTGATCTTGAACTTTTCAGCCATAAGATCGCCGAGATAGCCCATGCGATGCCCGGTGCCAGGGCAGGTCAGGCCGTCGTGGATCATGTGATCCAGGGTCTCGAACGAGCCCATCCGATGCCCCCATCGGGTGTGGGGCAGCATATACGGGGCCCGGCTCATATTCTCCATCCCCCCGGCCACGACGACATCGGCGGTCCCCGCCCAGATCGCCTGGGCCGCCAACCCCACCGTTTCAATCCCTGTCCCGCTTGCCTTGTTCACCGTATACGTCGCGACCTCGATGGGAAGCCCGGCCTCGAGCACTGCCTTCCGGGCCGGCCCCAAACCGAGAGTGGCCTGAAGGGCGCTGCCCATAATGACGTAATCGACCTGAGCCGGCTCCAGGTTGGCCCGCTTGATGGCGTCATTGATGACGAGCGCCCCGAGTTTCGTCGCGGAGATATCCTTCAAGCTTCCGCCAAATTTTCCGACCGGCGTTCTGACTGCGCTGACGACCACCGCCTGTTCCATCCTCCACTCCTCGCCGGCCCCTTCCCGGGCCGACATCCCCGTCACACCGGTGCGGGCCACCCGCTCTCCTACAGCCCCGTCGGCGGCTTATACTCCCCAAAGACCTCCCGAAGCAGGCCACAGATCTCACCGATCGTTGCGTACGCCTTCACCGCATCCAGAATAGGCTCCATCAGGTTCTCCTCACCGAGCGCGGCCTCCCGAAGGTTGATCAAGGCCTGTTGCACCGCTCGGCCGCTGCGCCGGGCCCGGAAGCTAGCCAGCTTCGCCTTCTGACTTTCCGCCGCCTCAGGGTTCACCCGAAAAATCGGGGTCCGTTGCTGCCCGCTGTCCCCGAAACGGTTCACCCCGACGATGACCCTCTTACCCTCCTCGATCTGGCGCTGGAATCGGTACGCCTCCTCCTGGATGGCACGCTGCATGTAGCCACGCTCGATGGCGGCGACAGCCCCGCCCATCGCCTCGATCTCTCCGAGGATGCCCCAGGCCTTTTGCTCGAGCTGGTCCGTCAGGGCCTCCAGGTAGTAGGAGCCTGCCAGCGGATCGACGGTGTCGGTGACACCCGTCTCATGGGCGATGATCTGCTGCGTCCTGAGCGCGATGCGTTGGGCCTCCTCCGTCGGGATGGCCAGCGCCTCATCGAAGCAGGAGAGCGCAAGGGACTGCACCCCGCCCAAGACCGCCGCCAGGGCCTGGAGCGCCGCCCGCACAATGTTGTTCTCCGGCTGCTGGGCCGTCAGCGTCGAACCGCCGGTCTGGGTATGGGTCCGAAACATCCACGAGCGAGGATCCTTGGCTTGGAATCGCTGCCGCATGAGCCTTGCCCACATCCGCCGCAAGGCCCGGTACTTGGCGATCTCCTCGAAGAGGCCGTTATGGGTGTTGAAGATCCAGGAGAGGCGGGGAGCAAACGCATCGACTGCGAGGCCTCGACGTCGCACCGCCTCGATATAAGCGATGGCGTTGGCGAAGGCGAAGGCGATCTCCTGGGCGGCGGAGGCACCGGCATCACGGATGTGATAGCCGCTGATACTGATGGGATTCCACCGGGGTACATGGGCCGTGCAGTACGCAATGAGGTCCGCGGCCAGGCGCAGCGAGGGCCCCGGCGGGTAAATATAGGTTCCCCGTGCGACATACTCCTTGAGCACATCGTTCTGGACCGTACCCGCCAGCCGATCCCTCGCCACCCGCTGCTGATCGCCGACGGCGATGTACATCGCCACGAGGATCGCCGCCGGGGCGTTGATGGTCATCGAGGTCGTCACCTGATCGAGCGGAATGCCATCGAAGAGAGTCTCCATGTCGGCCAGGGAGTCGATGGCGACCCCCACCTGTCCCACCTCTCCCTCGGCCAGAGGATCGTCCGAGTCGAGGCCCATCTGGGTGGGGAGGTCAAAGGCCACACTCAAACCGGTCTGTCCCTCTGTGAGCAGGTACCGGAAGCGCTCATTGCTCTCCTCGGCCGTCCCCATTCCCGCGTACTGGCGCATCGTCCAGAACTGACTGCGATACATCGTGGGGTAAATTCCCCGGGTGTACGGATACTGCCCGGGAAAGCCCAGCCTTTCCAGGTAATCGCGGTCGGCCGTATCCTCGGGCGTATACAAGCGCTCAACCGGAATCCCAGACGACGTGGTAAACTCCTCCCGCTCCTGGATCCGGCCCAAGGCAGGTTTCAGGACCTGCTCCTCCCAGGTTCTCTTTGCGTCAGCAATGTCTTCTCTTTCTTGCCCCATTCCTCCCTCTCCGCGGGACTGCCCAGGCCCTAGTGCCGTTCCAACTATTTTCCCCGAACGCCGGCCGCTCACTGAACCGAGCGAGTAGGCCGAACTGTCAGGCTCGGACTAGGCCAAACAAGTTGGAACGGCACTAGTACCGTTCCAACTATCTATAGGTGCCCGCCTCTTTGCCGCACACCTGCACAACCGTTGCTACAAGGGAGGTTGGTCACGTTCGGCTCGGCAGGTTGGAACGGCACTAGCCTTCGACCAACCGCTTGCCGATGACCTCCCGCTGGATCTCGCTCGTCCCCTCGAAGATCCGGAACAGCCTGGCATCCCGCCAGTAGCGCTGGATGGAATACTCTTTGGAGTACCCGTACCCTCCGTGGATCTGCAAGGCCTCGGAGGCGACCCGCTCCACCATGTCGGCGGCAAAGAGCTTGGCCATCCCCGCCTCCACATCGCACCGACGGCCCGTGTCCTTCATCGCCGCGGCGTAGTAGGTGAGCTGTCTCGCGGCCTGAACCTCGGTGGCCATGTCGGCCAGTTTGTGCCGGATCGCCTGAAAGTTGCCGATCGGCTGCCCGAACTGGTGCCGTTCCTTCGCATACTTCAGGGCCAAGTCCAACGCCCCTTGCGCCACGCCCACGGCCCGCGAGGCCGTTTGGATCCTCGCGGACTCATAGGCCGCCATCAGTTGATAGAAGCCTCGGTTCTCGGTCCCGCCAATCAGGTTCTCGGCCGGGACAGGGCAGTCCTGAAAGCCCAGGGTGAAGCAGTGCATGCCGTGGTACCCAACGGTCGGAATCGGCTCACCGGCGATCCGGGGGGGGTCGAAATCATCCGAGGGTTCCTTCTCGATCAGGAAGAGACTCAGCCCCTTGTGCCGCTTCGCTG
>JAHFDE010000096.1 GCA_023249165.1 Candidatus Methylomirabilota bacterium
GGAGCTATGTGGGAGGGACGCCGTGTCGTTACGATCTTTGGCAGCTCGCGTCCAAGTCGTGGCGACCCCGCTTACGTTCGGGCTGAGCGCCTCGGCCTGGCCATCGCAGAGCGCGGGTGGGTGGTCTGTAATGGCGGCTACGGGGGGACCATGGCTGCGTCAGCACAGGGTGCGCGGCGGGGCGGCGGCGCAACGATCGGCGTCACCTGCGCCTTGTATGGCGCGCCCGCGAATCCCTTTATTACGCACCATGAAGAGGCCGTGGATCTCTTCGCGCGCCTCGGCCGATTGTTGGAATTGGGTGACGCCTACGTGATCCTGCCGGGAGGGTCTGGCACGCTTCTTGAACTCGCTCTCGTGCTGGAATACATGTACAAGCGGTTGATGCCGCCGAAACCGGTACTGCTGATGGCCCGACAGTGGCGCCCGGTAGTCGCTACTGCGCAGCGCGAAACGGGGAGCCACACAGCCAGCGTGCAGGAGGTCCGGACCCCCGAGGCAGCGGTACGGGCATTGGTCGGGACATGGGGCAGAGAGTGAGTACCACATCGACCGCTGACGTGGGCGACCGTACCCGAAGGGGAATGGTGGTGAGCAGACCAATCCCACATGGACCCTACCAAGAGGCTGGGCCGGCTCCTTTGCGCCCAAGGGAAAGAGGATTTCGGGTAGGTATAGGGCTGATGGTCGCGAGTTTTGGCAACGTCGCGCTCTTTGGGATCATCCCCTTTTTACCGGTGTCATCGGAAACGAAGGCAGGTATCGCGGTCATCGGGTGGGCCATGAGCTGGCTCCTGTTCGTCATCGGGTCGCTTCTCGCGGGACATGAGGGGTATTCCTACCTGAAACAGCTCTTCCGAAGATGGATTCCGAAGGCCTGACGCCGTCTCGACGACGGAAAGATCTCCGACGATTCCGGAACCTCCTGGGGGGCGAATAGTACGGGCCGTGCCCCGTCAAAGATGTTGAGAGATAAGTGGACGAGCGGCGCTTGATCACGGGTGCTGAACATGCTACTGTCCCGCCGCCACTCGGATCTGCAGCACCCATGGGGACGCTGTAGAGCGTGATCTCGAACATGAAAAGGATCCTCGGAATAGCCCTTGTGCCGGCGCTCCTGTTGGCGGCCTGTGCCACCGCGCCATACACCCAGCGCTCTCAGCTCATGCTCATCTCACCAGGAGAAGAGAACCAGCTGGGCGCTCAAGCCTTTCAGCAGGTCCTTTCCAAGGAGAAGGTATTACACGATCCCGTCCTTCAGGCGGTGGTGGACCGGATCGGGTGGCGCATTGCGAACGCGGCCAACCGTCCCGATTTTCAGTGGCAATTCGTGGTCATCGACAATCCCAAGATGGCGAACGCGTTTGCGCTTCCCGGGGGGAAGGTGGCGGTCTATACCGGCATGTTCCCCGTGGCAAGGACCGAGGGGGGGTTGGCGGCCGTGATGGCCCACGAGGTCGCGCACGTGCTGGCCCGACATGGAGGAGAGCGGCTCAGTCAAGGGCTATTGGCCCAGATGGGGGCAGTGGCCGTCCAGGTCGGCATGGCGGGAAGGGACCCTGGGGTGGTGCAGGGGGTCATGGTCGCGTACGGTTTGGGGGCGAACGTCGGCGTTCTCCTTCCCTACGGTCGGCTTCAGGAGTCGGAGGCAGACCGGATCGGCCTCATCCTGATGGCCCAGGCCGGCTACGATCCCCGAGAGGCGGTGCAACTGTGGCAGCGGATGGCGCAGCAAGACCGCCAGGCGCCGCCTGAATTTCTCTCAACCCACCCGAGCGCCGGGACTCGCATCCAAGATCTGCAGCGCTTGATGCCCAACGCCCTGACCTACTACCGTCCGGCTCCAGACCAGGTCGCAGAGAGTACGCGTCTCCTCCCCGGAGTCAGTGTCAGATAACCCATGGTATTTTTCCGCGAGAAGGGCACGGTCTTTTTTCCCGATCCCACCCTGATCGGAACCCCCGCCGACCTGAGGCTCACCTATGAGGAGGTGTTCTTTACGACCGACGATGGCATTCGCCTTCACGGCTGGTACGTTCCTTTTCAGAAGAGTCCCATCACGCTCCTCTGGTTTCACGGGAACGCCGGGAACATCAGCCACCGCCTCGAGAATATCGCCCTCCTGCACGAGCACGTGCGGGTGAACATCTTTATCTTCGATTATCGAGAGTACGGCAAGAGCGAAGGGGAGATCTCGAAGGCCGGCACGTTTCGGGATGCCTTTGCGGCCTTCGGATATCTGTGCTCCCGCTCCGACGTTGACCCGAGCCGCGTCGTCCTCTTTGGGCGATCGCTGGGAACCGCCCTGGCGACTGCCGTTGCGGTCGAGCGCCCCTGTCTTGGCATCATTCTGGAGTCGGCCTTTACCTCGACCGACGATATAATGCGCCTCTATTTTCGTTTCCTCCCCCCGTTGCCGCCGGGCACGGTCAAATACGACTCCCTCGCACTCATCGGGAAGGTGACGGTCCCCAAGCTGGTGATCCACGGCGAGCATGACGAGATTATCCCGCTATGGATGGGGAAACGTCTGTACGAGGCGGCCTCGCCGCCCAAGGAGTTCTATCTGATCCGCGGGGCGACCCACAACGATACATACCTTGCCGGAGGCGAAGATTACTTTAACAAGTTAAAGCAATTTATGAACACTTTGAACCCTCGACGTGCCACGTCATAACCTCTTCGGTCTCCTGATAAATCGACCAACCAGAGAAATCATCATGCAGCTCGTGGAGTTCGCGATCAGTGGATTTTTTCCTTGACAACTTGCATGGGACGCTTCAAGCTGAAGCGGTTTTTTCCAGCAAGGGAGACACGATGAACAAGGGCCGAGGCGTTTCGATCTTTCTCGTGAACGTGGCCGGGATTATTCTGGTCACAATTCTGCTGGCGCCTTTCGCCATGCCGATGATCGAGTTCCTCTTGCCCCTCATCCCTGGGCTGCCCAAGCTCCTCGGTACCCAACACTATCCAGGGGGATACAATTTCTCTCCGGTCTGGCGGTTCGTCAATCAGATAGTGATTATGGTGTTTCTGCTGGTCAGCACGTGGCGGATGGGTCTTCGCTCTCTCAGCTCCCTGGGTTTGCCCTTCAACTCCGGCTGGATGGGCCTCCTGTGGCGGGGGTTCCTCTGGGGACTGATCGGCTATATGATAATTGTTGGCGCTGCTCTCGTCGTGGGGGCACGACAGTTCGAATTGAAGCTCGCTGGGTTGCCCTTGCTTGGGAAACTCTTTCATATGCTTGTCGTTGGGACGGTCGCAGGGATTTGGAAGGAGATCATCTTCCGCGGAATGATCTTTCAGGTCATTCAGCGATGCATTGGGACCACAGGGTCCGCACTTGTCACGAGTGTCGTCTTCGGCACCTACTTGCTTCCAGTAGATGTCAAGGTCCCAGTGAGATTTGGGGCCATCGATTGGGGGGTTGGCGTCCGCGGACTCCAGGAGCATCTCCGGGTTCTCGCTTACCCCGGGGAAAGCCTCTTGGCCTTTCTCATGGTGTTCTTCCTCATGGGCCTGGTCCTCAACTACGCCTTTGTCTGGACCGGGAATTTGTTCTTTCCCATCGGCCTGCACTCCGTTTGGAACTTCTGCGACAAGAGCGATAGGTTCTTTTTGAACCGAGAGCTAAGGTGGTGGCTTTTTGGGCAAGAGGGAATCGGGCCAGCCCTTTTCGGGTGGACCGCCCTGATACTCTTCCTCTGCTATGTCGGGGTACGGTATCGATATCGATCGCAACGGTTGGACGACGCGCGAGTGTCCCCGTAGGGCCTCCTTCCCATCTGCCGCGCAGGTGTTTCCTCCACAAAGAAGGGTCCCAAGCCCGAAACAGAGATTGGCAGTGAACAGAGAGCCGCGCAAAGATTCTCGTGCTTTTTCCTCAGGCCTGAACAGCTCTTACGAGCGGCGGAATGGACGGCGTCAGAGTTCAGCGCGTGATGATGGCAGGGTTTTCCCTCATATCAAGAGGAGGCGACTTATGAGAAGGGCTGGATTCTCCCTGGTCTTTGGCTTGACACTCCTGTGCCTGCCGTTGCTGGGCTTGACGGCCTCTGGGGGACACTGGGAGAGCCGCGCACCACTGCCCGGCAATCGTACGGAAGTCGCCGTCGCAGAGCTTGATGGCAAGATCTATGTGATGGGCGGCTACAAATATTACGGGATTGTGACGTCGCGTGCCGTTGAAGTGTACGACCCTCAAACAGACCGATGGGAGGAAAAGGCATCTCTGCCGCAGGGTCGGCAGCATCCGGCTGCAGCGGTAGTGAATGGGAAGCTCTACTTTATCGGCGGTTTCACGCCGATTTGGAATTGGCACACCTTGACAAAGTGGGAGGACAACCCAGCGAGGGATGTCTGGGAATACGACCCGGGCCAGAACCGTTGGCGAGTCCGGGCCCCGATGCCCACGGCGAGGGGGGCCCTGGCCGTTGGGGTGATTGACGGGAAAATCTATGCGGTGGGGGGGAAAAAAGATCGTAAAGAGCAGGGGGAGGGCAAGCAAAAAGGAAAAATGGAGATCCTGAGCACCTTCGAGGTGTATGATCCCGTTACCGACACCTGGCAGACACTGCCCCCGATGCCCACGCCACGGGATCATCTCACTGCCGCTGTGCTGAATGGGCGCCTCTACGTTATCGGTGGCCGACAGGGGGGTATTGGCAGCAGCATGACGGTCAATGAAATGTACGATCCGAAGACACAAAGGTGGATCACGAAGGCGCCCATGCCCTCGAAAAGAAGTGGAATCGCCGCAGCGGTCTTCGGTCGCCGAATTTACATCTTTGGTGGGGAAGGCAAGAAGGAAACGGAGTATATCGCGTTCAATGCGACCGAGTCCTACAACCCTGACACCGACCAATGGACGACGCATGCCCCGATGGCTCACGCCCGTCATGGCCTGGGGGCTGCGGTATTCGACGGACGAATCTATGTCATCGCCGGTGGTCCTGTGTCGGCCTCTGCACGCGGCGGCAATGCCAATGAAGCCTTCACCCCGCCATCGGAGAGGCCGTGAGGTGCACCCACGCCATCCCACTCGACGACCGACGACCGTTGACCGACGACGGCTCGACTGGGGCTTCGACGGTGAGCCCTTCGGCAGTGAGCTCAGGGCCGAACTGCTCAGCCGAACCGCTCACCGCTCTGGGCACGTCGAAGGGCTCGCTCCTGGCGACTTCGGGCTTCGGACATCGGACGTCGGACATCGGATGCTTTTATGAAGCGAGTCATCATCGATACGGATCCGGGGATTGACGATGCCCTGGCCCTCTTCCTGGCTTTGCAGTCACCGGAACTCACGATTGAGGCGATCACCACGGTGGCCGGCAACGCTCGGGTGGAGGACTGCACCAGAAATGTCTTCCTGATCCTGGAGCTCCTCAAGCCAGAGCATCGTCCTGTCGTCGCGCAGGGCGCGGCTCGCCCCCTCGAGTCCGAACTCCGGCTGGCCCTGGACGTCCACGGAGAGGACGGCCTTGGAGAACTCTTCCGTCATCGGAATCCGGACGGCCTCCCCCGATATCCCCGACCGCGGCAGAGCCCGGCGGCGGTGGAAGCGGCAGATCTGATCCTCCAACTCGTTCGTCGGTATCCCGGTGAGATCACGCTGATCACGCTTGGGCCCCTCACCAATATTGCTCAGGTACTCCGCCGGGACCGCAAGACCATGGAGAAGGTCTCCCGGATTATCAGCATGGGGGGAGCCGTCCTCGTCCCGGGGAACACCTCGGCGACAGCAGAGTTCAACATTGCCACAGATCCCGAGGCGGCCCGGATTGTCTTGGGCTCGGGGCTGCCAATCACCCTCATCCCTCTCGATGTGACGGGGCGGGTCCGGCTTTCGGGGGATGCGCTCAGAACCTGGGTGGAGCCTCTTGCCGATCTCCCTGCCCAGTTCCTGCTGGACTGTACCGCTCATCTCATCGCCCTCTCCGAGAAATGGGAAGACTTTGCCGGGATCACCCTGCACGACCCGCTCACGGTGGGCGTCGTCATCGACCCGAATCTGGTGAAGACTCGGCCGCTCTATGTCCAGGTAGAGACGCGTGGCGAGATCACCACGGGGATGACAGTAGCGGACCGCCGTCCCTTTCGGGCCGCAGGGCAGCCCAACGTCGATGTCGCCCTTGATGTGGACGTGGACCGCTTCCTCAGCCTCTTTGTGGAACGTCTATGTCGGCGGTCGTAGTCGTCGGATCGGCCAACCTCGACTTCACCATCCAGGTGGATCGACCACCTCAGCAGGGCGAGACGATCTTCGGTCGAGATCTGCTGGTCTCCTTCGGGGGCAAAGGTGCAAACCAGGCTGTGGCCGCCCGACGCGCTGGGGCGAACGTCACCTTCATCGGCAAGGTAGGACAAGACCGGCATGGCGAGGAAATCCGTAAGAACCTCGAAACGATAGGGATCGATGGGGCCGGGTTGATCTCAGATGCCACCTGTGGCACGGGCGTGGCCTTTATCCTGGTTGACCCGTCAGGGGGGAATCAGATCGTGGTTGTTTCCGGGTGCAACTACCGTCTGACTCCGGAGGAGCTTGAGAGCCGGGATCAGCTCCTGGCGGGGAGGATCCTGCTCCTGCAGTTGGAGACTCCGCACGACACAGTCCGCTGGGCCTTGCAACGAGCGAAAGAGAAAGGGATGCGGACCATCCTGAACCCGGCGCCCGCCGCCCCTCTTCCTCGTGAGCACTTCTCCCTGGTGGATCTCTTGACGCCCAATGAAACGGAGGCCTCCGCCCTGACCGGCGTGCCGGTGAAGGATCTCGACGGAGCGGAGAAAATGGGCGAGCGGCTCTTGGAGATGGGCTGCGGGGATGTAATCATCACCCTCGGAGCCCGGGGCGCTCTCTGGGTAGGGAAGGACGGGGCACGGCACTTCCCGGCCTTCTCCGTCCGCACGATCGATTCCACCGCCGCGGGTGACGCCTTTAACGGAGCACTCGCCGCAGCATTGGCCGAGGGCAAGGCGCTCGAAAAGGCCATTCCCTTTGCCACCGCCGCGGGCGCGCTGGCGACGACGCGTCGAGGGGCCCAGGAGTCGCTTCCCGACCGTACCGCCATTGATGCGCTCCTCTCCTCAGGGCAGTGACATGGTTCCGGCCTTCGAGCGGTACCGCGACATCATTCCCGACTTTTCCGCGTTTCTCCAGGCCGTGGAGATTCGTCCGCCGACCCACATTCGGGTCAATACGTTGCGCGTCGAGTCGGAAAAATTCCGGCAGGCGATGGCAGAGAGGGGCTATCCTCTCGCACCAGTCGCGGAGATTCCAGAAGCATTCCGGTGGGAAAGTGCAGAGAACCCCGGGAGCACCCTCGAGTACTTCCGGGGATGGTACCAGGTTCAGGGACTGACGTCGATGCTTCCAGCGCTCATCCTCGATGCGCAGGCGGGGGAGTACCTCCTGGATCTCTGTGCCGCGCCAGGGGGGAAGGCGACGTACCTGGCTCAGCTCACGCGGAACCAGGCCCTCATCGTGGCCAACGACGTCAGCCATCGGCGGATCGGTATTCTCCGGTCGCACAGCGACCGCCTCGGGATCACCAGCATTATCGTGACACGGTATCGGGGGCAGAGCTTTCCGATGCGGATGCCCTTCGCCCGGATTCTTCTCGATCCCCCGTGCTCGGCGGAGGGGACGTATCGGGTCGGGGCCCGGCCACCGCTGACCGAGGATCCGGAGGTCAGTCACCGGCTGCAGCGGCTGCAGCAGATGCTGGTGACTCACGCCCTCAAGCTGCTCCGGCCGGGTGGGACGGTCGTCTACTCGACCTGCACCTACGCCCCGGAGGAGAACGAAGCGGTGCTCCATCCGGTCGTCGAGGAGGGACGAGCCGAGCTTGTTCCGATCGCGATCCCCTTTCCTCATGCGCCCGGCCTCGAGTCGTGGAAGGGACACCGGTTTCACCCTTCGCTCACATTGGCGGCTCGGCTCTATCCACACCTCGTCAACTCGTGGGGGTTCTTCATTGCTCGTCTCCGTAAGCCCGAGTGAAGCGCAGGAGATCCTCGAATACTGGAGCAGGCGGTTCGGCGTGCCCGGGACCATGCTGGAAGGGTTACGGTTTCTCGCCCGAGG
>JAHFDE010000097.1 GCA_023249165.1 Candidatus Methylomirabilota bacterium
AGGCCGCCGAGGTGGTGGGGCGCATGATCGAGCAGAAACCGGAGCAGGCCATCATTGTGCTGGCGCCTCCCGCGAGCGCGGATGCCAGCGCTGCCCTGGCGAAGGGGGCGTACGCGGCTCTCGCGACGCCGCTGCAACCGGCCGACCTCGAGATCGGGCTCAGGAATGCCCTCGAGCGATATCACCTGTTTCGCACCAACACCCGTCTCCGCCACGAGACCCTGCAGGATGACCTGACGGGGGTCCTCAATCGTCGATATTTGGATCGATATCTCGGCGAGGAGATCGAGCGGTCCCGCCGGTACAAACACCCCTTCTCTCTCCTCTTCTTCGACCTCGATCACCTGAAGCACATCAACGACCAATATGGCCACCTGTCGGGGAGCAGGGTGCTGATAGAAGTGGTGAAGGTCATCATGACGCAGCTCAGACGGACCGACAAGATATTCCGGTTTGGCGGGGATGAGTTTTCGGTGACGCTGCCCGAGACCGATCAGCGAGGGGCGGTGGAGACCGCCCACCGCCTGCGCCAGGCGATCCGGGACCATCGGTTCCATCCGGTGGAAGGGGCCGAGGCGTCGCTCACGGCCAGCTTCGGGGTCGCCACGTATCCTGAGGACGGGCAGACCGGCGAAGATCTCTTGCGCCACGCCGACGAGGCGATGTATCTCGTCAAGACGGGGACCAGGGACGGGGTCGGGATCAAGGACAAACGATGAAGCGCCTGAGCATCCTGGGCTCCACCGGCTCGATCGGCATGCAGGCCCTGGAAGTGGTCCGCGCCCACCCCGAGGCCTTTGAGGTGGTGGCGATGGCGGCGGGGCGGCGGCTGGACCTCTTTGCCCAGCAGGTCCGGGAGTTTCGGCCGCACCTGGTCTCGGTGGCGACCCGGGACGGGGCGCAGGAGCTTCAGGAGAGGCTGCGCGGCCTTCCCGTGAAGATCTGCTTCGGGGAGGAGGGGTTGAGCGAGGTTGCGGCCTACTCCGATGCAGAGCTCACGTTGCTGGCGGTCGTGGGGGCGACGGGACTCAAGCCGGCGATGGCGGCGATCCGGGCCGGCAAGGACGTGGCGCTCGCCACCAAGGAGGCCCTCGTGATGGCCGGGGCACTGCTGACGGCTGAGGCCGCGGCCCGAGGGGTGAAGCTCTTGCCGGTGGACAGCGAGCACTCCGCGATCTTCCAGTGTCTCGAGGGGGGCGGGTGGGGGGCGCTGAAGCGGATTATCCTGACGGCGTCGGGGGGAGCGCTGCGGCAGGTCCCGAAGGAGCGGCTGGCCTTCGTGACCCCCGAGGAGGCCTTGAACCATCCGGTCTGGAGCATGGGGAAGAAGATCACCATCGACTCGGCGACGCTGATGAACAAAGGGCTCGAGGTGATCGAGGCGCGATGGCTGTTTGACATCGACGCACAGCAGGTGGACGTGATCCTGCACCCCCAGTCGATCGTGCACTCCCTCATCGAGTATGTGGACGGGTCGGTCCTGGCCCAGCTCGCCCCGCCCGACATGCGCCTTCCCATCCTCTATGCCTTGAGCTACCCGGCCCGCCTCAAGAACGCCTTCCCCACCCTCGATCTGGTCCAGGTGGCCTCCCTCACCTTCGAGCCAGTCGATCGGGAGCGGTTTCCGTGTCTCGGATACGCGTATGAGGCGGTCGCGATGGGAGGGACGGCACCGGCCGTCTTGAACGCCGCCAATGAGGCGGCGGTCGAGCTGTTTCTTGGTCGGCAGATCGGCTTTGGCGAAATCCCCGAGGTGATCGAGGCGAGTCTCCGCGGGCACCGGCCGGGGGACGGGGACAGTCTCGACGAGATCCTGGCGGCCGATCGGGAGGTCCGCGAGCAGATCGCCCGCACATACCGGGCCAGGGTGAGGCCGGTGTCATGACGGTCGAAACCATCGTCTCCTTCATCGTCATCCTGGGGCTCCTGATCTTCGTCCACGAACTGGGACACTTCCTGGTCGCCAAGCGGGCCGGCGTCGGGGTGCTCAAGTTTTCCCTCGGGTTCGGTCGCCGCCTCTTCGGTTTCCGGCGGGGAGAGACCGAGTACCTGGTTTCTGCCATCCCGCTCGGCGGCTATGTCAAGATGGTCGGCGAGGACCCACGCGAGGTCGTGGTGGACGCCACCGGTCAAGCCTTCGATGGTGCGGGCCAACCCCTGGATCTCCGGAAGTCCTTCGCCCACAAGTCGGTGTGGACGCGGATGGCCATCGTCCTGGCCGGGCCCGGGGCCAATTATCTCCTGGGCTTTCTCCTCTTCTGGGTTGCTGCGGTGTTTGTCGGAAGCCCATCGATGGAAGCGATGGTTGGCGAAGTGGAGGAGGATGCCCCTGCGGCGCGTGTCGGGTTGCGCCCCAAGGATACGATTGTCGCCGTCGACGGGGAAGCGGTCTCCAGCTGGAGCGATCTCATCCTGAGGATCAACGACGCCTCAGGGCGGGCGGTGGCATTGCACATCAAGAGAGGGGAAGAGAATGTCAACGTGACGATCACGCCCCGTAGAAGGGACGTGACCACGACAGTGCTTCCCCCCACGATCGGGCGTGTCGTGCCTGACTTTCCTGCAGCCGAGGCAGGATTGCGTCCCGGTGACAAGATCATCGCGGTGAATGGCGACCCCATAGACTCCTGGCAACAGCTCTCTTTGAAGATCCGGGTGCGCCCCGGGCGCGCGGTGACATTGACGGTTGAGCGGGACGGAGAGCAGTTTGCAGCAATCGTCACCCCGCGTCTGAGTCCAGCCCCAGAGAAGGAGGCGCAGGGCCAGCAGGTGGGCCTCATTGGCATCGAGGCTGTCAGCGAATATGAACAGCGAAGGGTGGGGCTCTGGGACGTAGGAATCTCCCCCATCTTCACCCACATGGATCCTTTCTCCGCTCTGGTTCACGCTGGAAATCAAACGGCGGGCTGGACGGTCACGATAGTCTGGGCCTTGTGGAAAATCATGCAGGGCGAGATCTCACCGCGGACGCTTGGTGGGCCGATCCTGATGGCACAGATGACCGGCGAGGCAGCCCAGCAAGGGTTTCTCTATCTGATTTTCTTGACCGCGGTCCTGTCCATCAACCTGGGGCTCCTGAATCTTCTCCCTGTTCCCATCCTGGATGGCGGCCACCTCGCCTTCTTTGGCATCGAATTGCTCCGCGGCAGGCCGATCAGTGTGAGGAAGCGGGAGATGGCGCAGCGAGTGGGACTGGTCCTCTTGGTGGCCTTGATGATCTTCGCCTTCTATAATGACATCTTTCGATTGCTCGGACGGCCCTAATAAGGTATAGTTCAGGGTTCATGGTTCAGCGCGTTCAGGGTGTACAGGAGCGGTCAGCGGTCGGCAATCAGCAGTCGGCAAAACGCCTGATTCGGATTTCGAGCTGACAGCTGATAGCGGACAGCTAGGAGGCTGATAATGAAAGCACGGCGGAAGACGCGGCAGATCCAGGTGGGCGCGCTCAAGATTGGCGGGGACGCGCCGGTCTCGGTCCAGTCCATGACCAAGACCGACACCCGCAACGTCGAGGCCACCGTCGATCAGATCTGGGCCCTGGAGGCGGCGGGCTGTGAGCTGGTCCGGTTGGCCGTGCCGGATGAGGAAGCCGCGGCAGTGCTCAGCACCATCCGCGCCCAGATCCGCATCCCCCTCATTGCTGATATCCACTTCAACTACCGGCTGGCACTCCAGGCGCTCGAGCAAGGGGTAGACGGCCTGCGCCTCAATCCGGGCAATATCGGCGCGCGCTGGAAGGTGGAAGAGGTGGTGCGGGCGGCGCGAGAGCGCCAGATCCCGATCCGCATCGGCGTCAACGCCGGCTCGCTGGAGAAGGAGCTGCTGGCGAAGCACGGCAAGCCCACGCCCGAGGCGATGGTGGAGAGCGCGTTGAAACACATCCGGATCCTGGAGGACCTCGATTATCCCGAGATCAAGGTCTCCCTGAAGGCGTCGCACCCCGCCATGATGATTGCCGCCTACCGTCTCCTGGCGGAGCAGGTGGACTACCCCTTCCACCTGGGGGTGACCGAGGCCGGGACCGCCTTCCCGGGAACGGTGAAGTCGGCGGTCGGGATGGGGGCGCTACTCGCTGATGGCATCGGCGATACCATCCGGGTCTCCCTGACGGAGGACTGCGTCGAAGAGATCAAGGTCGGCTTCGAGATCCTGAAGGCGTTGGAGCTCCGGGAGCGGGGGCTCAACATCATCGCCTGCCCCTCCTGCGGCCGGGTCGAGATCGATCTCATGGGGCTCACCAAGGAGGTGGAGCGACGGCTGGCGGCGCTCGGCCTGAAGAAGGCGATGAATGTGGCGGTGATGGGATGCGCCGTCAACGGTCCGGGCGAGGCGCGAGGGGCGGATATCGGAATCGCCGGCGGCAACGGGGTCGGCATCCTCATCAAGAAGGGGCAGATCATCCGCAAGGTGAAGGAGGCAGAGATGGCCGACGCCCTTGTGGAGGAGCTCCTGAAGATGGTGGAGTCCGGCGAAGCAGAAGACGCCTCCCCCGGGGCCGGGAATCTCCTCACCATCCTTCCCAAGGAGTGAGTCTCGCCTTTTGTCTCACCATACCGTGCGGTGGAGTCGCCTGCTCATCCCCACGCTGAGAGAGGATCCCGCCGAGGCCGAGGCGGTGAGCCACCGGCTCATGATCCGCGGCGGCCTGATCCGCCCCCTCGCCGCCGGGATCTATTGCTACCTCCCCCTGGGCCAGCGGGTCCTGGACAAGATCAACACCATCATCCGGGAAGAGATGAACCGGATCGGGGGGCAGGAGTTCACCCTGCCCGCGCTCCACCCCGCCGAGCTGTGGCAGCAGACCGGTCGGTGGACCGAGATCGGCGAGGAGATGTTCCGCCTGAAGGACCGGGGAAAGCGGGACATGTGCCTCGGGATGACCCACGAGGAGATCATCACCTGGCTGGCCGCGAAAGAGATCCGCTCGTACCGAGATCTCCCCCAGATCTGGTACCAGATCCAGGTCAAGTTCCGGGACGAGGCTCGGCCCAAGAGCGGCGTGCTCCGGACCCGGGAATTCCTCATGAAGGATTCCTACAGTCTGGACGCGGACGAGGAGGGGCTCAGGCAGACCTACGAGCTGCACAAAGAGGCCTACGGCCGGATCCTTCGACGGTGCGGCCTCACCTTCACCGTGGTCGAGTCCGATCCCGGGATGATGGGCGGGGCCGGTTCCCACGAATTTATGGCCCCGTCTCCTTCGGGGGAGGATGAGGTGGCACTGTGCGGATCGTGCGGCTACGCGGCCAATGTCGATCTGGCGGAGTCACGGCCCGTGCCTCCACCCTTTCCCTCGTGGTCTGCGCTGGAGGAGATCGCGACCCCGGGGGCCAGGAGCATCGACGAGGTCTCGACCTTTCTTCAGATCGATCCCCGGCTCACCCTGAAGACCCTCATGGTCATAACCAAGGCGGGCCCACTCCTCTGCCTGTTGCGGGGCGATCAGCAGCTCCACGAACGAAAGGTCGAGCGTCTCGTCGGCCCGTTCCGGCCGGCGCATCGGGACGAGGTCAAGGCGATAGCGGGGGTCGAGGCCGGCTTCCTCGGTCCGCTGCGTCTTGAGATCCCGCTGTTGGCTGATGAGGCGCTCGCCGAGGGGGTCTATGTGGCCGGGGCCAATCGCGAGGACGCCCACGTCCGCGGGGTGGTCCCGGGCAAGCACTTCAGGGCGCGGTACGCGGATATTCACCGCGTGCAAGCGGGAGATGGCTGCGTGAAGTGCGGAAGCCGGATCATGGTCGAGCGGGTGATCGAGGTCGGAAACATCTTCAAGCTGGGCACCCGGTATTCCACGCCGCTCAAGGCGCTCTATCTCGATGAGAAGGGACAGGAGCGCCCCATCGTCATGGGAAGCTATGGGATCGGCCCGGCCCGGATCGCGGCCGCCGCCATCGAACAGCATCACGACCGGGATGGCGCCATCTGGCCCGTGAGTATTGCCCCCTTTCAGGTCCACCTCCTCACGGTCAATGTCAAGGATCCGGCGATGCGGGAACTGGGCGAAACGCTGTACCAGGCCCTCACCGGGGCGGGGGTGGAGGTGCTGTACGATGATCGGGATGAGCGACCCGGGGTGAAATTCAAGGATGCGGATCTCGTGGGGATTCCCTATCGGGTGACCGTGGGAAGCCGGGCCATCCAGGAAGGGCAGGTGGAGATTCGCAATCGCCGGAGCAAACAGGATTCGTTTGTGCCGGTCGCGGAGAGCGTCGCCCGCATCCAGGCCCTCTTACGCCAGCCGGAAGGGGCGTAGTTGGGGTCAGTCCTGGTCGGACGAGGAGGGCCGGGGCGGCTGCTGGTCGGAGGTGCCCTTCTCGGCCTTGGCTTTCCCTTCGTTGCTGCTGGTGCCCGGGGAGCCGTCAGCCCCTTTCTTCTCTCCCTCGATGGCCTTCTTTCGGTCCGGGCTGGCGTAATCGGTCGCGTACCAGCCGCTCCCTTTGAAGACGAGGGCGGGCGGCGACAGGACGCGACGGACAGGTCCGGAGCACACCACACACGTCGTGGTCGGTTCGTCGGAGAACTTCTGAATTACCTCAAAGGTGTGACCGCAGACCTCGCAGCGGTACTCGTAGATCGGCACTGGGACCGTCCTCCTTGTGTCCTGGGTGCAGAAAGACTAAAAGTATATTCTAATCTCTTGGGCCCTACGTGTCAACCGCCTTTCCCCTTTCCGGAGCGATGAGTCGCGCGTATCCCTCCCGTCCCGTTGTGGCTGTCGGTGCCATCGTGGTGAAGGCTGGCAAGGTGTTGCTGGTGCGTCGCCGGAGGGAACCGAGTCGGGGTCTCTGGAGCCTGCCCGGAGGGGCAGTGAGGCGTGGCGAGGGACTGAGGGAGGCGGTGGCCCGCGAGGTCACGGAAGAGTGCGGGATCGATGTGAGGGTGGAAGAGGTCGTGGAGGTGATGGACCGGATCTATACCGACCCCGAGGGTCATGTTCGGTACCACTATGTGATCATCGACTTCCTCGCTTCCTGGCGTAAAGGAAGATTGCAGGCCGCCTCGGATATCTCCGAGGCTTTGTGGGTCGATCCCGCCGCCATCGGAGACCTCCCCCTGACTGCGGGGTTGGTCCCGGTGATCACGAAGGCCCTGCGCCTCAGGCGCCGGCGGGTGGGAGGAAATTGACCCTCCGTTTCTCCCGTGCTAGAGTAATGGGAGCTGCACACGGAGCTTCCCTGGAAAACTGCGCAGGCCCAGCCTATGCAGATCCGACTGAACGGCCAGGCCCGAGATGTGAGTGACGGAATCACCGTCGCCGGACTGCTCCACGACCTCAGGGTTCCTCCTGAGCGAGTGGCGGTCCTGGTCAACCAGGGGATCATCAAGAAGCCCTCCTACGGATCCACGATGCTCCGGGACGGGGACGCGGTGGAGGTCCTCACCGTCATGGCCGGGGGGATGGAGGAGATCCGATGACGGGACATAAAGACGAGCCGCTCAAGTTCGGCGGGAAGGAATTCACGTCGCGCCTCATCATCGGCAGCAGCAAGTACCCGGACCCTGCTATCATGCAGAAGGCGTGGGAGGCCTCGGGGGCCGAGATCATCACCGTGGCCATCCGGCGCATGAACCTGGCCACCGGAGGCTCGTTGTTGGATTATGTCGACCTGAGCCGCTACACCCTGCTCCCCAACACGGCAGGATGCTATACAGGCGAGGAGGCGGTGAAAACCTCGTTCATCGCCCGCGAGATGGGACTGTCCGATATGATCAAGCTGGAGGTCATCGGGGACGAGAAGACCCTCTTCCCCGACACGGCGGCGTTGGTGGAGGCGACGAAGATCCTGGTCAAGGAGGGCTTCATCGTCCTGCCGTATACCAACGATGACCCGATCGTGGCCAAGAAGCTCGAAGACGCCGGGGCAGCCGCCGTGATGCCGCTCGGGGCCCCGATCGGCTCGGGCGCCGGCATCCGGAACCCCTACAACATCAGGATCATCCAGGAGATGGTGCGGGTGCCGGTCATCGTCGATGCCGGGGTGGGGACCGCCTCCGATGCGGCGGTGGCCATGGAGCTCGGTTGCGATGGCGTGCTGATGAACACGGGGATCGCGATGGCGAAGGATCCGGTGG
>JAHFDE010000098.1 GCA_023249165.1 Candidatus Methylomirabilota bacterium
GATGTCCGATGTCCGATGTCCGATGTCAGAGAGAACCGCGGCTTCGCCGACTTCGGACTTCGGACCTCGGACTTCGGACTACCCCTACCAGGAATCATACCGGCTCCCGTCCATGGCGGTCGCGGTGCTCGCCGAGCGGACGTCATAGATGTCGCGCCGATCGGTGAGGGTGGTATCCAGGCTGTCCGAATACGAGCGGTTCACCCACCGGCCTTCGGTGCTCATCGGATCCTTGGGAATGCGGCGAAGGGTCTTGGTCTCAACCAGCTCCTCGAGTGTCAGGGGATAGCCGGACCGCTCGCTGCTCACCCGCGTCTTGAAGATCTCCCTGGCCTCCCGTGCCTTCTGTCTGGCCTTGTCGTACTCCGTCTTGAACCGGTCGATTCCCTCACGGATCTCGCGCAGGCCGCGCCGAAGCTCGATCTCCTTGGTCCGCTTAACCGTCACCTCGACGAGGGGCATGGCCACCGAGGCCAGCACACCAAGAACCGTCAGGGTGATCAGAAGCTCCACCAGGGTGAAGCCATGCGTGTCGAACCTGCTTTCGTGTCTCAAATCCATACCCATCTGTCGACGCCGCTACGGCTGGTACGGCTGGCCTATTCCGGGGCGAGCCGGGGGAGTGGGTGGCGGCGCCGGCGGCGGCGGGGCAGGAACCGAGACCGGAGCAATGGGGCCTGCCTCGAAGCTCTGCCCAGTCCCGGCCGAGAAGGTGGCCACCTCAGGGCGCGGCGTCTCGAGCCTCTTCACCAGGCGGAGGGTGAGAGAGATGATGACGTCCCGGGTGACCTTCGTCTCCAGCTCATCTCGGAAGAGGCGTCCGACAACGGGCAGATCCCCGAGAAAGGGGGAGTACTTGCTCGTCTTGCGGGCCTCATCCTGGATGAGCCCTCCCAGCAGCCGACTTTCGCCATCCTTGAGCATGATGAAGGTATTGAGATTGCGCCTGTTGACAGCCGGGGTAAACGCATTCCCCCCCACCGGTTCCCCGAGCTGCGAGATCTCGAAGTTGAGTTCGATCGTGACCTCGTTGTTCAGGTGAATGATGGGCGTAAAGGTGAGTTTCAAGCCCACATCCCTGTACTCCACGAGGGTCTGGGTCGTGGTGACCGCTCCTACTCCCGCGGGCGGGACCCCGGGCTGTGGGGTGACACCCGGGGCGCTAGTAATCACCGAGACCTGGAACGGTCGCTGGTCCGCGATGGTGATGCTACCCTTTTGCCGATCGAGGACGCGGAGGGTGGGATTCGCCAACAGCTTGGCCTCGCTGTCGGTCTTGACCAGGTTGAGAAAGATCACGGGATTGGTGAAGAGAAAGTCACTACTCCAGCTAGCCTTGCCCAGCAGCGCGGCGGTGACGAAGCCGGCAGCAGCCGGCGTGCCCGTCGGCGCGGTGAGGAAGGCTGCCTGGTACTGGTCGGTGAAGAAGATCCCCAGATCCCTGAGCTTGGTCCGATCCACCTCCAGGATCTCCAGATCGATCTCCACCTCGCCGACCCCACGGTCGTTGAGGTACATCAGCCGTTCGGCCAGGGCGATCTTCTCGGGAGTGTCCCGGACGACGATGGCGTTGAGCTTCTCATAGACGAAGATCTGGCGGCTGTTCAGGATGGTCCGAAGGAGGTTGACGGCGACCTTGGCGTCCGCGTTGCTCAAGTAAAAGGTCCGGACCTGGAGGTCGTCGTACTGCTGATGCTTGGCCGGGGTGTCCGGGATCACGATGAGGGAGTTGTCATTCACCTGCTTGGCGAACAGGCGGTTGGTGCTGAGCATGAGGGCGAAGGCCTGGCGGAGGGGGAGATCCTTGACGTAGCTGGTGACCCGTTGCGCCCGCACCCCCTCGTCGAGCAGGATGTTGACATTGGCGAGCTTCGAGATGATCTCGAGGACCTCCTTGATGTCGGTCTCCTTGAAGCGGAGCGTGACCGGCTTGGTCGAAAGCAAACTCATCGCTCGCTCGGTCGCGGCCAGCTCGCCCGCCCGGCTTGCCGCCTCCGCGACCACCTGTAACTGGGTGGTCAGCTCCTGGAGTACCTCCTGGATCTCGGCGTTTTCGGGATCGAGGTTCTTGGCTTCTCCGAGTAGTTGGACAGCTTCTCGCACCTCTTCCTTCTCCAAGAGTTGCTTCCCCTTTGTGAGAAGTTCCTTGGCCCTTCGCTTGGCCGTGACCCGCTCTATCCCCTGCCGGGCGCGCGGCTCCTCGGTGTTGTAGTTGAGCGCCTGCCGGTACTCCACCAGGGCCGCGTCGGTCCGGCCCGCCTCCTCCAGTTCGGCCCCTCGCTCGGCGTGCATGGCCGCGGCGGCCCGCAGCGCCTGAACCAGCTTGATGCGGGCCTCGATTGATTTGGGCTCCTCGCTCAGTCGCTCCATGTAAAACTTGACCGCCTCGTCGTAGCTGCCGGCCTGCATGAGATCCTCACCCCTGGAGAGGGAGGTGGTGGCACAGCCGGCAAGGGGCAGGAGCATCCCCAGGATCAGGACGTATAGTGCTGTTCGGAGTCTCATCATGGCTGGTTCCCTCGCTCTGTTGTCGTGCTTGGCGGGGGGACGTCCGGCCCTGTCAATCCCAGCCGGATCTCCTTCTTTCCGTCAAGCGAGGTGACAAGCATGCCATCTTCCTTGACCTCCTTGACCCGTAACTGGCTGCCAATGACCTCTGTCTCCGGAATCACCAGGAGCTCGCCCCCGTAGGTCACAAAGGCCATCATCTTGCCCTCGGCTGTGGCGAACCCGAGGAACCGGAGCCGTTTCGCCTCCTCGAGGAAGGGGTCGGGAGGTGGAGGTGCAGAGGGTGCGGCAAGTGCAGAGGGTGCAGGGGGAGAAGGCTCGATTGATGCGAAGATGTTGCGAGACTCGGGTTCGTAAGGGGGTCTCACCCGCTCGATCCGCGCCAGCTTCAATCGAGGCATCTCCATGCGCTCCTTCGTTTGCCTGCGAGGGGCCGCGGGTGGCCCCTCTCTCTGGGTCGAGGTGGCCGGGAGCGCCGCCGCCCCCTGGGTCGGCCGGTCGGTCTCACCCCGGTGCCGCTGCACGAAAATGAGGGCGATCCAGAAAACCACGAGGCAAAACAACGCGATGAGTTTTCTCTTGTCCGTCGGCATGGTTCTTTTCCTGTTGGCGGTCTTCGCCTGCTGACCTGTTGCTGTCTGATGAGCCCTTTTTCTATCTCTCGACAAGGGGCCGGTTCTCCTTCACGCGTTCTTCCTCTACCTGTACCGGTTTGCTGATGCGCTGCTCGGCCAAGAAGTACGCTGCCATCTCGAGTCGCAGATTGAGTCGGTCGATCCCGTGCTGACTGGTCAGGACGAGCCTCTCGACCATCATGGGGTCTTGGAGTCCCTCGACCTCATACAAGAATCGGCGGACGGCGCCATAGCGCCCTTCCACCTCCATCTGGACGCTGAGCTTGACCAGCTTTTCCTCTGAAACGTCTCCGGGCTGGTACTTGACGGACGGCACATGGAGCTGAAGGCGCCGGGCCTGATCGGTGACCCGTCGGATCATGGCGGGGATGGCCCCCTGGGGTGGGATCCGGCTGCGGAACTGTTCCATGCCCTTCAGCAGGGAGGCCAGAAGCTCTTGCTCACGCTGCTCCCGGCGAAGGGATCCCATGCGGGCGTGGAGATCCTGGAAGGCGGCGGCATGGACGCGCAGGGCCTGGCGGGCGGGGACGATGGCCAGGCCGAAAAAAGCCAGGTTCAGCGCGAGCAAGGCGCCGGCGAGATAGGGCAATCGAGGTTTCATGCCGCGTCCCCTCGATACTTGAGCGAGATGGTGAATCGCAGGCCGGTGTTCCCCTTCTCCTCCGCGTGATTGAGCAGGTACACCTGGTGAAATGCCTCCTGTCCCTTCAGCTGCTCGATACAGCGCAAGAGGTCCTCCATGCTCTTGGCATTTCCCAAGAAGGTCACGGCCTCTCCCCCAAGGTCTGGACGGATCTCGGTCAGCGTGACGTTCGGCGGGATGGCGCGTTCGAGTTCAAAGAGGAGGCGGGTGAAGGAGTAGTTTGCCCCTTGAATGATCCGGTTGTACAGGGCAATCCGCGAACCGAAGTGCTCCAGCTCCTTGGGGGAGAGGCGATGGGGCAGGCTGGCCAGATTACGTTCCCTCTCCTGAACCAACTCCTGTTGCTGTCGAAGCTGCTCTTCCGAGGAGCGGAGGTCGGCCTGGGACAGGGTGTAGAGGAGGACGTTGCCAAGCCCGAGGAGCACGCTGAGGCACAGCCCTCCGACCGCCAGGTGGCGCAGCTGGCGTCGTCGCAGCGTCTCGGGCGAAGCCAGGTTCAGCGTGATCTCCATCCCAGCCTCCAGGTCCTTTGAAGCAGAGCTGCTCCGGCAGGCACCAGCAGATCCGTGGGAACCCCGTCCTGGGATTCATGATGGGCGCAAACGGGCAGCTGGCCGGCGCTTGCCAACGATTCGGCGAGAGACGTGTCGCTCCCCCCTATGAGGCAGAGGTGCTCGGGCGTCTCCACTTTCATCTCGTCTCTCAGGTAGCCGAGAGTCTCGTGAATCTCTCGGACCACTTTCTGGGCATGGTGGTTCCCGTCATGTGGATCTCGGAGGCCTTTCCACGGGAGAGTCCTCCACAGGCGTGGGATCTCTCGCTCGGCATAGGCCAGCACGATACTCGAAGGTCCGTATGCGAGAAAGAGCCGCTTGTCACTGATGTGGACGAATTGGTGTAGCCGATACAGGGCAGCCCCTCGAGTGGTGACCCGAATTGGGTCGAGGCCAACCTTCGCCAAGAGAGTCTCGTATTGGGCGATAACCGCCTCACGCGCTACCAGATATAGGAGGCGGGATCGGTTTTCCTGCGACGGGAGGGCTTGGTAATCGATGCGTGCCTCTTGAGCGGGAAAAGGAAGGCGATCCTTCAGCCGCCAGGAGAGGAGTTGTCGAGTCTCGGAGGGCGTCCCTTGCAGCTCGTCGAAATCTTGAAATCCGATACGGCACGTGAGATCAGGCAGGGCCAGCACGACCGGCCCACCCCTCCACCCCACCTCTTTCACAAGATTTCGGAGCTGAGACGCAAATTCTTCCTCATCAGCCACGTTCGATTCGGTCGGGGAGGGGGTGAGCAGCTCTGGAGGCGGAGACAGCGACGCGCCCCGCTTAAGCTGTAATCCGTCGGACGTCTGCCGGATCTGGCACAGACCGATTCGTCCCTTGTCGATTTCGAGCCCCCAGGCACCTGCCATCATCCTACATCTCCGCGAAGGTCACCCGATTAATCTCCTGCAAGGTCGTGAGCCCGGCATAGACCTTGTTCAGGGCCGCCGGGCGCAAAGGGGTCGTTCCCTCCTCTCGGGCGATCGCCCGGATCTCTGCGGCCGGTCTCCGGTCCAGGACCGCCTGGCGGATGCGATCGGTGATCTCGACCAGCTCAAAGATCCCGGTCCGGCCCCGATAGCCGGTGTGGAGGCACTCGGGGCACCCCTTTCCCTCGAACAGCGGGACGGGTGGAGGCTCGGCAAGTCCGGACTCCTCCAGCAACGCGGCGGACGGGGTTGCCGGGACCTTGCAATGCAGGCAGATCACGCGGAAGAGACGCTGGGTCAGGATACAGTTGAGCGCCGAGACAAAATTGTACGGCTCCAGCCCCATGTGAATCAGGCGGCCGACGACATCGATGATGTTGTTGGCGTGGACCGTGGTAAACACCAGGTGACCGGTCAGGGCAGCCTGGACCGCGATCTGGGCCGTCTCGGGGTCTCGGATCTCTCCGACCATGATCTTGTCGGGGTCGTGGCGGAGGATCGACCGGAGGCCCCGCGCGAAGGTGAGCCCCTTCTTTTCGTTCACCGGGATCTGCACCACATTCTGGAGCTGGTACTCGATGGGATCCTCGATGGTGATGATCTTGTCCTCCCCCCGATTGATCTCGCAGATGGCGGCATACAGCGTGGTCGTCTTGCCGCTCCCGGTGGGGCCGGTGACCAGGATCATCCCGTGGGGCCGGTGGATCGTGTGCCGGAATCGCTTGAGGTCGGCTTCGGGGAACCCGAGCCGCTCGAGCTTGAGCTCGCTGAGTTCGGCGGTGATGGCCTCTTTATCCAGGATCCGGATGACCACGGCCTCGCCGAAATCGCTGGGCATGACCGACACCCGAAAATCGATCGTCCTCCGGTTGAGGCGGAGCTTGAATCGGCCGTCCTGGGGAACCCGGCGCTCGGCGATGTTCAGCTCGGCCATGATCTTGATCCGCGAGACGATCGCCTCCTGGTAGTGCCGGTCCAGCGGCTCCATGGCCGCATAGAGCGTCCCGTCAATCCGGTACTTGACGAGCAGATGGCGCTCGGTCCCCTCCAGATGGATGTCGCTGGCCCGCCGCTCGAGGGCGTACAGCACGATGCTGTCCACCAGCTTGATGATGGGGCTTTGATCCTCCTTGACCCGCTCCAGCGTCAGCGGCGCCTGTTCATCCTCTGCCACCAGCGAGAGCTGGAGGTCCTGGCTCAGTTCCTGAAGGACCTGCTCCGCGGTTTCCACCCCGTGAATCTTGCCCCGGATCTGGGTGCGCGAGGCGACCACCATCTCGGTCTCGCCGAGGCAGAGCCGCAGTTCATCGAGGGCGGGAAGGTCACTCGGGTCGGCCAGGGCGACGGCGAGCTGGCCGTCGCTCCGGCGGAAGGGGAGGAACGCTCCGCTCCTGAGGAGGGCCGGAGGAAGCCGTTTCACGACGTCCATCTCCGCCCCGACGGAGGTCAGGTCGATGTACGAGAGCCCGTACTGCCTGGCCCGAGCCTGGGCCAGTTCCTCTTCGGTGACATGGGCCGCCTCCAACAGGTACGCCGCGAGGCTCGACCCCTCGAGCCCCCGGCCTTCCGCCTCCTGGACGAGTTCGGGGCTCAGCCACCCCCCTTCGATCAGGACCTCTGTGAGGCGCTTGATCCCTGCCACGTCCTTTCCCCTATCGGACGACTGATGCGAGATGAAAGATCGGGAGGTACATGGTAATCACGATTGCCGCGACGAACAGACCCATGGTGACCATGACGGCTGGCCCGAGGGCGGTGGCTAGCGCGGACAGATGGTATTCTAGCTCTTCTTCGAGGAAGTCCGCCACGTGGTGCAGCATCTCCTCCAGCCCACCGGTCCGCTCGCCGACACTCACCATCTCCAGGACCAGGGGCGGAGCCGCCTTAACCTGTTCCAGTGCCGCCGCAACCGAGGCCCCCGCTGTCACCGCGGGAATGGCCCGGTGAAGCGCCGCTTGAGCGGCCCGGTTATGCACAGACCCCGCGGCGACCTCGAGCGCCGGCACCATCGGCATCCCCCCGGCGGAGACCGTCCCCAAGGTTCGGCAGAAGGTCGCGAGGGAGAACCGCTGGATGATGGACCCAAGCAGGGGGAGGCGCAAGAAGAGCCGGTCGAGGCTGAGTCGGCCACCCTTCGTCCGGCGCCACTGCCACAGGCCGAGCAGGCCGAGGAGAGGGAGCGGGAGGGTGATCAGCAGGTACTCGCGGATCAGGCTGGTAAAGGACAGGAGGAGCCGGGTCGCGTACGGGAGTTGTGCCTCGAAGTCCAGGTAGATCTGCGAGAAGGAGGGGACGACCACGGTGAGCAGGAAGATCACGACCGCGATGGTCAGCACGAGGAGCATCGCTGGGTACAGCAGGGCCGACCCGAGCTTCTTTTGCAGGACGATGACCCGCTTGAGATGGGCAATGTATCGCGCCAGCGCCTCCGGCAGCTCCCCGCTCTTTTCGCCGACCCTGAGCGATGCCACATAGAGGGGGGAGAAGACGTCCGGGTGTTGCTCTGCTGCATCGGACAGCGAGGCGCCTCCCTTCACGGCCTCTCGGAGCTTTTCCAGGACCTGCCGGAGACGGGGATGGGTTTGCCGTGCCATGACGAGGTCGAGGGCAGAGAGGATTGGCAGGCCCGCCTTGATCAAGGCGAGCAACTCCTGGTTGAGGATCAGGAGGTCTTTTTTTTGGACTCGCCGCCAGGCAGCAGGGAGAGAGATGCGGAAGGGGGATCGAGAAGTGTGGGGAAGGACGTGGAAGACGT
>JAHFDE010000228.1 GCA_023249165.1 Candidatus Methylomirabilota bacterium
CACGCGACACATGGGGATATGGCAACCCAGTTTTGCACATCGTCAGGAGGTGACTTCGATGTTCACGACACGCAGACCGTTTCTTGTGATGCTTACCGCACTGGCCTTCGGCCTCTCGGTCATCGTGGTGGGTTCCGCCCTGGCCCAGCAAGCCCCTCCCGCCCCTCTCAAGACGGCCACGGCGAAAGAGCTCGGCACCTTTCTCGTGGATTCCAAGGGGATGACGTTGTACGTGTTCGACAACGACAAGGAGCCCGGGAAGAGCACGTGTAACGAAGGCTGCGCAAAGGCCTGGCCGTCCTTTGCCCCCAAGGCGGGGGACCCGGCGGCGGTCGCTCCTCTGAGTGTCATCACGCGGGATGACGGCTCCAAGCAGTACGCGTACAAGGGGAAGCCGTTGTACTACTACGCCAAAGACCAGAAGGCGGGCGACACCACAGGCCAGGCAGTGGGGAATCGCTGGTGGGTGGTTAAGCCGTAGTGTTCCTGCGCCTTTAGGGTGTTTTGAACTGAGGGCCCTCTGTCAAGGGGGCCCTCAGTTTTTTTTGCCTTTCCCCTCTTCCTGCCCACCTCGCGCTCTGGCCGCTGCATCGGCATCCGGCTTGCATCGGAAATGGATACGAACGACCAGTGCGACCCCGGTCGCTGCTGGATTGATTATTCACCAGGGACGTACGCACATGAGTCCGATCCTCGAAATTCCCGAGGGTTTCTGTAGTTCCCACGGCTTCTATCAAGGCCTGGAGTGCCCCGATTGCCTCCAAACGGAGGAGACGGAGGCCGAGAATCGGTCACCGATTACTGAGCCGGTCCCGGTTGTCTGGATTGTCCGCGTGAACTCTCGCCCGGTCCGGAAGCCTGACGGGCCAAAGGCCGCAGCGTAAGCCCCCGTGCCTCCAGAGTGAATCCAGGTGACAGGTGGGCACCGCCCGATGGAGCGAGGACCCGCACCTTCCGTAGTCTTTGGATCTCCGTGAGAGTATCCGCTGGTGCCTGGGGGGCCCGGGAAGGACAGGAGGGAGTTGACAAGCTCGGATCGAGCTGCTAGAAGAGAAGTATAATTGAAAGGGCTACGGGAGCTCGCGGAGGCGAGCTGAGAGGTCCCGGTAATCGCGGGACGACCGTCGAACCTGATCTGGATAATGCCAGCGGAGGGAGAAGCCGGGAAACGCGTGAAGTTGAGGCGCCGGAGGTACCCCTGGCGCCTTCTTTTTTCGAGAACGGCGCCTGTTCGCCTCTCAGAACAGAAGGAGAGGGCAATGGCTAGGAAGATCAGGGTAGCTCAGGTGGGCGATGTCGCGCCCGGAGAGGGGAAAATCGTTCAGGCAGATGGCGAGCAGATCGCGCTGTTTAACGTGGGTGGGAGGTTTTACGCGATCCACAACACCTGTCTCCACCGGGGCGGGCCGCTAGGGGAGGGTGAGTTGGAGGAAACCACCGTCACGTGTCCCTGGCACGGCTGGCAATACGATGTGGCCACCGGGGCCAATGTCAGGAACCCGGCGGTCAAGGTCGCGAGCTTCAACGTAAAGGTCGAGGGGGCGGATGTCCTCGTCGAGCTGCCATAGGGCGACGCGGGCTCTCGGCCGGACCGCGATGAGGGTCCGAGGAATCCACGTGGACATCTCTCCGTGGCTCGCGTACGCCGTGCCATGCGCAGGAGATGCCTTTCCGAGGGGTGAAGCATGAAAGTGAGTGCCGAGTTTGTCGGCGCGGTCGCCCAAGTTGATCACGCCGTCACGCAGCCATTCCCAAATTCGACGAAAGTCTATGTGGAGGGTTTACGGCCCGACATCCGGGTGCCGATGCGGGAGATCACCCAGTCCGAGATGCCTGCCGGTCTTGGCCCACCCGAGAAGAACCCGCCCATCTGTGTCTATGACACCTCGGGACCGTACACCGACCGTGCGGTCACGATCGATGTTCGCTCTGGTCTGCCCCCCATGCGCGAGCCTTGGATTCTCGAGCGCAACGATACCGAAGGGCTTCCCGGTCCCAGCTCGGAGTACGGACGCAGGCGCCTGACCGACCCCGAATTGGCCGTGCTGCGGTTTCAGCTCACACGGAAGCCGCGCCGTGCCAAGAGGGGAATGCACGTGACCCAGATGCACTATGCACGGCGCGGTGTCATCACGCCAGAAATGGAGTTCATCGCCATTCGGGAAAACCAGCGGCGGGAACATCTGGGAGAGCCCTTGACGCGGCAGCACCCGGGCGAGGGTTTCGGTGCGGGCATCCCCTCCGTCATCACCCCAGAATTCGTCCGCTCAGAGGTGGCGCGGGGCCGCGCGATTATCCCGGCCAACATCAATCACCCCGAGAGCGAGCCGATGATCATCGGGCGGAACTTCCTGGTCAAGATCAACGCCAATATTGGCAATTCGGCGGTGACCTCCTCGATTCAGGAGGAGGTCGAGAAAATGACCTGGGCGATCCGCTGGGGCGCGGACACGGTAATGGATCTCTCGACCGGCAAGCACATCCATGAAACCCGCGAATGGATCATCCGAAACTCCCCGGTTCCCATCGGCACGGTCCCCATCTATCAGGCGTTGGAGAA
>JAHFDE010000099.1 GCA_023249165.1 Candidatus Methylomirabilota bacterium
ACCCGCCGTAGATGTCATAGTCGTTATTGGCGAATCGACGGTCCGCCGTGTTCGTGGACGTATCCCCGTTTTGGGGCTTGAAGTAATAGGCGGTCAGGGTCCCGGGCCCAAGCTGCGAGTAGACCTGGATCCCATCGGCGCCATAATCTGCCGAGCTAAATGTAATGCTCCCGCCGACGGTGTACAGCTGCCGGCCCCCTACGATATGGATAGGGGTCCCTGGAATCGCCCAGTCCACCCACGCCTGTCGGAAGTAGATGGTGTCGGTGGTGGTAGGTGACGTCGTGGCGAGATTAGCGCTCGGCGATGGATTCGCATTGAACGTCGAGTGAACGCCAAAGTCGTCTAACCGCTCGATCTCGATGCGGCCCTGCAGCCCGGGCTCGATGTTGGCGGCGACGCCCGTTCGGATCCTATTGTCGAAGTAGTGTCGGTTTCTTGCATTCGTTGTATTTGCAGGGGTGTTGCTATCCATCAAGAAATCGTTCCAGTCTCGGTACCTGACCCGGATAAAACCCGTACTCTTGATGTCCACTTGCTGAGCGAATAGGGGGGTGACGATGCAGAGCAGGAACGCCCCTGCCCCCAAGAATATCAGTAATCTTTTCATCGATTCCCTCCTACTGATTCAGGGTTTGTGGATCCCGTGAAAACCTCGTCTCTCCCCAGCACCACCCCCTTTCGCGAGCATGTTATGGTTGCCCCGGCTTGGTCAGCCCCCTCTCCCCCTGATCGGCCCGGGCCTGAAGCGGATAGACCAGCAGGCTGCTCCGCCCTGTCCCGAAGCCGAGGAGGGTCGGGTGGACCACCAGCAGGACAATGTCAAGGGCCCCATCGCCGTTGAGATTCACCAGGGTGAAATCGGCAATGTAGCCCTCCAGCTCTTGGCTCTCCCACAAGACCTCAACGAACTGGCCATTCCACCGGAGGCTGGAGAGCTTCCCCTTCTCGTACACGCGCAAGTCTTCAAAGAGATAGCCCGGCGCCGGGGTGTTCTCAAACAGCACCAGCTCATTTTTTCCATCGCCGTCCACGTCGGCGACCTGGAGCCGCCCCTCGACCCAGACCCGCTGCCGTTGGTCTTGGTCCATCCTCCCGGCCACTATGGCAGAGAAACCCGCGGGTTGGAAGTCCAGGTAGACCTCGGTCCCGCCATAGCGATGGCTGCTCCGGTAGCGGCGCTGGCCGCCCTCGTAAATCACCAGCCGGTTCGACTCGTCGATCCGGGCGACCTGCTGCCCCCCCTTGTTGAACATATCCCCCACCGTCATACCGTAGAGGAAGGAGACGTCTTTGGGGAGATTCAAGGCGTCCGCCACGTGATACTTTCCCTCCCGCCACTCCAGGCGTCTCACCGGTCCGGCGAAAGGCTTGTCCCCGCTGACGCTCTGAACATAGAGGGCCGGCTTGCCCTGCGGGGCAAGGGTTCGGAAGTAGAGCGGGACATCCCGCCAGATCGGGACCATCTCGCTCCCCTGCCATTCCAAGACATAGGAATTCACCTGTCTCCCGTAATAATTCGTGACAAAGAGTTCGGCCCGGCCGTTCCCATTTACGTCTGCTGCGTCGAGGCCCAGGATGTTGTTGCCCGATCGCTCGCTCGTCCAGAGGTGGCGAAAGGTCCGCCCCTTTTCGACAGCAAAGATTTGAATCCGGTCGGCGTCGGCGACCGCGACCGCGGGCTGGCCATCGCCGGTGAAATCGCCCACGGCCATGGCCCGCATGGTCGCATCGAAGTCGGGCCCGAGGATCAGCCCCGATCCCGGCATCGCTGCTGATGGGGCGACCAGGAAGCCGGTGTTCAAACGCTTGGGATCATCCGGGCCGATCCAGGCCGGGGCGGGGCCCGGCGCAGGCGCAGGCGCCCGGGCCACCTGTTTGGAAGGCGCAGGTTCAGGCTTGGCTGCCGGTTCAGGCGGCGTCTCGGCCACGGCCGTGAAGCCCTCGACACTCACCACGGTCAAGGGATGTGCTGTCTTCACGGAGCGCAGCTGAACATCCAGGACCCTTCCTCCTTCGCCTAAGCTGGGCAAAGCCAACGCCGACAGCCGTAGTCCCTCCCGGAGCACCCGCAATGCGGCGGGATCGGTCAGGGGGACATCTTCCTTCAATCCCGCCTTAACCAGGGTCGAGCGCATGATCCGGTTATCGAACACCTCAAACCGGCCGGTCTTCTGGAGCGCGAGGTCCAACTCCCGTGCGAGGGTCCTCGCCGCCGTCTCGGCCGCCGGTGGTGACTCGACCTTGGCCAATCCGAGGAGGATCCGCGCCCCGGTCACGCGCACCCCATCCCCCGCCTTGACCGATCCCTCCTGGTCGAGCAGTTGCCCGACAGAAAACCGGTCTTGCACATCGACCACCCTGAGGGAGGCCACCGTCTTGTCCATCCTCCCCATGACCTCACCGCTCACCGGATGCTTGAAGGGCTCCCCTTCCCGGAAGACTTCCATCTCCAGCCCGGGATAGATTCCATCCTTCGCCGTGAGATCCACGACCACCTTGCCCTGTTGGTCCACCGAGACGATCAGCCCTCGCACCTTTGGAAAAGCCTGCACGAGTTTCTCGGCCACGCGGGAGGCCGCGGTGGAGTAATCTACCCCCTGGGCCTGGGCGGAGGCCAGCCCCACGATGAGGGCAACCATCATGAGAACGAGCCAGGGTCCTCTCTGCTTCACCCGTGAGACCTCCGATGGATCTCGCCAGAAAATCTAAAGAAAATTCAAACGATGTTAGGAAATCCACCGTAAAGTAGTCACCTTACTATCACCCCCCGTGACAGACTGTCAAGAAATTTCTTTGGCGAATGGTGAGGAGGGATCGATCAGTATTTACGGGCGCTTTGGCCCTTCGACGGGACTTCGGCGAGCGGTTCGGCCGAGCAGTTCGGCCCTGAGCTCACTGCCGAAGGGCTCACCGTCGAGGCCTCAGTCGAGCCGCTCAGGGCGGCCCCTTCGACAGGCTCAGGGCTGACGCCTCTCGAGCAGCTCCATGTCGTTCATGGTTCAGGGTTCATGGTTCATAGCCAAGGGGGGCGGCGGGACCTCCACCCCCTCAATGAGGATGCCGTGGGCGCCTTTGCCCCGGTTCACGGTTCATGGTTCACGGTTCACGGCTCCGGAGGGGTTCACGGTTCATAGTTCAGGGTTCAGGGTCTAGCGAGAAGCAGGTCTCTCGACTAATTCAATGAGGATGCCGTGGGCGCCTTTGGGATGGATGAAGGCCACCCGGGTGCCGTCTGCCCCGGGTCGGGGGGTCTCGTCCAGGAGGGGAACCCCTGCCTGTCGGAGCTTGCCCATCGTCTCGTCCAGGTTCGCCACCTCGAGGCAGATATGGTGGATGCCTTCCCCCCTCTTCTCTAGGAAGCGCTCCAGGGGATTGCCCGGCTCGGTTCCCTCTACGAGTTCGATCTCGGTCCCCCCGACGGGAAAGAAGGCGACCTTTGCCTTCTCCGTCTCGACCACCTCGGTCCGCTCACGGCGAAGGCCGAGGACCTGCTCAAAGAACCGGGACGCCTCGTCCACGCTCCGCACGGCAATGGCAATGTGCGCCACGCGCTTAATCATCGTTCATGGTTCGGAGTTCATGGTTCAGTTATGACTGGTTCAGGGTTCATGGTTCATGGTTTATGCAAAACACCTAGGCACGACGAAGGGAATTGATGAGCTTCGAAAGCATTTTTGACAGGCTCTCGCACCGTCCGTAGAAAACTCCGAAACTGTCTTCGTCTAAATATCCTTGGCGCACTCCAATAGTAAACAGTGGAACGCACTCGTGAATAGAGGCGCGGGCCATTTTGAGATAGTGGATAAACTCCTTCTTAGACTTCCCGCTCCCCTCCGCGATGTTCAGTGCCACAGAGACCGCAGCTCTCCGAAGCTGTCCCGTAAGCCCATAAAGCTCATCTTTGGGAAATTCGGCTGACACCCTGTAAACCGAATCAGCGAAATTCAGCGCCTCCTTATACACATCGAGTCTTTCAAAATCGAAGGCCATTTTTCTACCATGAACCCTGAACCACGAACCCTGAACGAGGGACCGTCAGACGGTGATAATTTCTCGATGCTCGCCGAACACTCGCCGCAGCACATTGCAAATCTCGCCGATGGTCGCATACGCCTTGACCGCCGCCAGAAGGGGGGGGAGGAGATTGACGTTGCCTCGGGCCGACGCCTCGAGCTCGGCTAACGTCCGCTCCACCGCGCTGTTATCCCGCCGGCGGCGCAGCTCTTGGACATGCCGCCGCCGCTCCTCCTCGATCCGCGGGTCCACCCGGAAGACTGGGATCTTGGCCTCCTGCGCCGTTGCATATTCATTGAGGCCAACCACGATTCTGGCCTTGCACTCCACCTGCGCCTGTTCCCGATAGGCGGCCTCCTGGATCTCTTTCTGGACGTAGCCGATCTCGATCGCCCGCAGCATCCCCCCCAGCGCGTCGATCCTGGCCAGATACCGGCGCGCCTCCTCCTCCAGTCGATCGGTCAGGCTCTCCACATAGTACGAGCCCCCTAACGGATCGACCGCATCGGCGGCCCCGCTCTCGTACGCGATGACCTGCTGGGTCCGGAGCGCAATCCGGGCCGACTCCTCGGTGGGCAACCCGAGCGCCTCGTCCCGGGAATTGGTGTGGAGCGACTGCGTCCCCCCGAGGACCGCGGCGAGCGCCTGCAGGGCTACCCGGACAATATTGTTCTCCGGCTGCTGGGCGGTCAACGTGACGCCGGCCGTCTGGGTATGAAACCGGAGCATCCAGGATTGGGGATTCTTGGCGCCGAAGCGCTCTCGCATCAGGGAGGCCCAGAGGCGCCGGGCGGCCCGGAACTTGGCCACCTCCTCAAAGAAGTTGTTGTGGCAGGCGAAGAAGAAGGAGAGCTGCGAGGCGAAGGCGTCCACATCGAGACCGGCCTTCACCGCGGCCTCGACGTAGGCGACCCCGTCGGCGAGCGTGAAGCTGAGCTCCTGCGCCGCCGTGGCCCCCGCCTCTCGGATGTGATAGCCGCTGATACTGATCGGGTACCATCGGGGCATCCGCCGGGCGCAGAAGGCAAAGAGATCGGTGATGAGACGCATGGACGGCCCCGGCGGGAAGATATAGGTCCCGCGGGCGATGTACTCCTTCAGGATGTCGTTCTGCACGGTCCCGCTGACCTTGTCCGGCGGAACCCCCTGTTTCTCTGCGACCGCCACATACATGCAGAGCAGAATCGTGGCGGTGGCGTTGATGGTCATCGACGTGCTCACCCGGTCCAGGGGGATGCCGTCCAAGAGACGTTCCATGTCCTCGAGCGAATCGATGGCGACCCCTACCTTGCCCACCTCTCCATGGGCCTCGGGGGCATCGGAGTCGTAGCCGATCTGGGTGGGGAGGTCGAAGGCGACGCTGAGGCCGGTCTGGCCCTGCTCCAGAAGATACCGGAATCGACGATTCGTCTCCTCCGCCGTGCCGAAGCCGGCGTATTGCCGCATGGTCCAGAGCCGGCCTCGATACATGGTGGGCTGGATGCCCCGGGTGAACGGATACTCCCCGGGGAAGCCGACCTTTGCCCGGTAGTCGCACGCGGCGAGATCAAGTGGGGTGTAGAGGCGCTCGACCGGGGTCCGCGAATGGGTCTGAAAGTCCGCCTGCCGCTCGGCGGCCCTCGCCAGGGCCTTCTTCAACGTCCCCTCTTCCCACTCTCTCAATGCCTCTCGGATCTTTTGAAGCTCATCGTGATTCATCGCCCACTCCACCCTTCAAGCAATCAGCTATCAGCGGTCAGCAGTCAGCAATGAGGAAAATCCTAGCTGTCGGCAGTCAGCTGTCGGCTGTCTGCTTTCAGATCCTTTTCAAGACGAGAGATCAAGCCCTGCAAGACCCTAGCCGTACGCTGGGACAGTTCGGCCAGCCTCAAGTGCCCGTTTTTGAGATACCCAAGTTCGTTTGCTAAGTCGATGTAATACGCAAGCTCGGCGAATTCCCACGCCTTATACCTCTTGTAATTCATTCGCTCTTTAGGCTCATCGCTGGCAACTGATTGCGAATGGCTGACAGCGTACTACTTTTCCTGCCGATAGCTGATTGCTGACTGCTTCCCTCGTTTCCTGCTGACCGCCGACGGCTGACTGCTGACTGCTGGTCATTCGATGATGACGAGAGGGTGGCCACCGACTACCGCCTCACCCTCCTTGACGCGAATCTCTCGCACGGTGCCCGCTCCCGTGGATCGGAGCTCGTTCTCCATCTTCATCGCCTCGATCACAATGACCCCGTTGCCGGGGTTCACCTGCTCTCCGACGGCCACCAGGAGGCGCACCACCTTGCTCGGCATCGGGGCGGTGATCACCTGCCGTCCCTCCTGGGCCGCTGCCGCTTTGCGCGTGACCGCCTTCAGGCGCTTCTCCCGCTCGGTGAGGATCTCCACATCGTGGACCTCCCCTTTCACCCCCACCGCGTAGGGATTCACACCCCCGATGATGTCCACCTCGTAGGAGGCGCCATCGAGAATCAGGGAGTAGCACCGGTCCGAGATCCTGACGCAGTCCACGTCCCGGGTCACCCCGTCCACGGAGAGCCGGTAACGTGAGCCCTCCAGGTCGGTCACCTCGATGCGGTGCTCCTGGTCTCCGATCCGAGCAAAAAATTCCACGGATCACCCCCGGGTGATCGAGTTCAGAGTTCATGGTTCATAGTTCATGGCAAAAAACCATGAACCATTCACCCTGAACCATGAACAGTCTTCTAGCGGCGTCTGAGGGCTTCGTGGCGGGCCGCCAGTGTCCACGGGGAGACCGCGCCGGCGGCGGCCGCCGGGGCCGGAGGCCTCCGCTCCTTTTCCGTGAGGTACGCATGAATCGCGGCCGCGACAATCCCCACCTCGCGGTGCCGCGGCTCGTCCACCTTCTTCCGCTTCAAAAAGGCTTCAATGAAGGTGGTGTCCACGTCTCCCTTGAGGAAGGCGGGGTCCGCCATCACCTCGAACAAGAATGGGATGGTCGTCTTGATACCGGCGATGAGATAATCGCCAAGGGCCTGCCGCATCCGGCCGATGGCCTCGCTGCGATCCTTCCCCCAGGCGATGAGCTTGGAGATCATCGGATCGTAGTAGATCGGGACCTCATATCCCTCATAGACCCCGCTATCATTGCGAATGCCTGGTCCAGAAGGAGGTCGATAGCGGATGAGCTTTCCGGGGAACGGAGCGAAGTTGTTGGCCGGGTCTTCGGCATAGATACGGCACTCGATCGCGTGGCCCCGCTGTTCCACCTCCTCCTGCCGTAGCGAGAGCGGTTCGCCAGCGGCGATCCGGATCTGGCTCTTGACCAGGTCGATCCCCGTGGTGAGTTCGGTCACCGGATGTTCCACCTGCAGCCGCGCGTTGATCTCCAGGAAGTAGAAGTTCCGCTCGGCATCGACCAAGAACTCGGCGGTTCCCGCGTTCCGGTAGCGGCATCCGCGAGCGAGCGCCACGGCGGCTTCTCCCATCCGCTGGCGAAGCTCCGCGGTCATGACGGGAGACGGCGCCTCTTCCACCACCTTTTGGTGGCGGCGCTGCAGCGAACACTCGCGTTCACCCAGATACAGGGTGTGGCCGGCCGCATCGGCCAGGATCTGCATCTCGATGTGGCGGGGACGAATCAGATATTTCTCGATGAAGACGGCGGGATCACCGAATGAGGATTGCCCCTCCGAGCGGGAAGCCCGAATGGCCGAAGCCAGCTCGGCCGACTCTCGGACGACCCGCATGCCTTTGCCCCCACCCCCTGCCGCCGCCTTGATGAGGATGGGAAAGCCGATCTCGGGCGCCCGGCGGAGGATCTCTTCATCGGTCAGATCCTGGTCGATCCCGGGAACGGTCGGCACGCCCACCTGCTTGGCAAGACGCCGCGAGGCGGTCTTCGACCCGCACAGTTTCATGGTGTCCGAGGAGGGACCGATGAAGACGATGCCCGCCTTTTCGCAGGCCTCGGCAAA
>JAHFDE010000100.1 GCA_023249165.1 Candidatus Methylomirabilota bacterium
GGCCCGCCAACTCGGTCTCCACAATCCGAATCCCGGGCGAAAGCTCTCCCTGGACGATAGCCCGACGGACAGCGTCGTAGACCTCTTCGCGGAGCGGTCGGTGAACCCGGATCTTCATGAAGAGCCTTCCATAGAGATCCTTGTACACTGTATACAGTATACAAATTTGTTTGTCAAGCCCACCACAACGCTCCCTCCTAACCCCCTGAGGAAATGACGGGCGTGGAAGGCGACGATTGCCGGACACTTGAAGAGCATCTTTCGACACCCCGAATGTCACAGTAGGGTACGGATCGAGAAGGATCACTTGAAAATCGAAAGCTTAAGCTTGACGGCGATTTGGCACAAAGTTTGCTCCTGTGAAGATATCAGAAGGGGAAACCAAAGCCTCTCTCCTTCTGCTAGGGCCTCGGGGGCGGGCCTTTGACCCATAAGGGAGCCCCCATTATATTTTTCATTCATCTCTACGATCTGTTCTCCACCTGATCCTGTCCTCCTGTCCGCCTGAACTCAACTTAATAGCTTCGGGAAAATTCTTCCATCCTGCCGTCGACGGAAAAGCGAGGTCTGTTCGAAAATAAATCCGGTATTCAGGCTCAACAAGGGCGGCGGGTGTCACCGGTAGACTTCGCGGCGATGCGCGATAGTCACAATCACAACGACAAGGCGATGCACCTCTACGATGTAAAGGATGCGGTAGTCCCCCACGCGGATGCGATGTAGCCCTTCTACACTCTTCAGCTTTTTCGATCCTGGTGGGTAGGGGTTCTTGGCGAGGGCCAGAATTTGCCTGTCGATTTGTTTCTGGACTTTTGTGGGAAGAGGATCAAGAGCGCGCCGAGCGGCGCGCGTGAGCTCGATCTGATACCGAGCGGTCATCTACGCAAGGCCTAGCTCCTTGCGAACGACCTCATAGGGAATGCGCTCGTCGGACTCGGCCAGCGCCTCCCGTGCGGCTTCTACGTCAAAACGGTCCTCGAGCTCCTCAAGAAGACGAAGATCCTCGATAGGGATCATGGCAACAATGTCCTTCCCGTGGCGGGCGATGACCACCCGCTCCTTTCCGTAAGCGGCCCGGTTCACGGTTTCTCCAAAAGAATCCCGAGCTCTCGTTGCTTTGATAGCCATTGTATCCTCCAAATCCTACAAAACGTACGCTATGGGGAGTATCGCTTGCCAAGCCTTTATTGTCAAGTACTTTCTATCGGGTACGGAGAAAAGGGGCAAAATTCGATCCAATTGCTTAGAATTAAACACTTGGACAGCCTATGGACCGGAGGTCGTTATCATCCCCGTCACAAACATCACCATGATCACGACCACCACCCCGAAAAGAAAAAGCCCCGATGGAGCCTGCGGTCGGTTCAAAAGCAGCCGGGCCGCCCCGCCGGTGAAAGCGGGACCATCGGGGCCGGTGGTGCCTGGGCCTTCCAGGCAGCCAACCTGGTCTTACGGGTGCGCTGGCCTAGGAGGCCACCACCTCACAGATCACCATCATTATCTCCACGACTGGACCACCTCCTCTCTCGGCGCACCCACCATCACGGGCCCAGTACCCGCCAGCCCGAAGCCGACCGCCGCAATCGACCCCGAACCTGGTCCGCCCTTGGCCTGCCCCATTACAGGCGAGGACGCGAGGGGGCCTGTGTCGACCCCGACCAAGGTGTTATGGTAGCCGCCTTCGTCCAGTCTGTCTAGCAATTCTTCTTTGTCCCCCGAGCCGTAGCTTGCGAGTCGCGGGCTACTACATAAGGTAGGGGCGACCGACGTGGCGTTAGTCGGAGAATTCGCGGTCGAGGATCTCGTGCAGGAAGCGATCGATCGAGACGGGGTAGAACTTGACGTCCGGTGAGAGGATCAGGCCGGTGTCCCAGATCTCGCGCCGCGCCAGTTCGTCGAGGATCCGCTCGATGCGCGCTTCCGGGTCCCCCTCGGCGGGACGGATGGTGAGTTCCTCGCTCTCGATGACCGCGTGCCGGCGAGCGGCGTAGCGGAAGCCGAACACACGCCCCACCAGCGTCCGGTCCATGAGCTCGGAGTCGCCGAACACCTCCCCGTAGGTCTGCCCCTCGCCTCCCGGCCGGATCACCAGACGGGGCGAGACGCGGATTTTACCCCGGACCTCGACGGCGCAACGTTCCATCTCTGCGTCTGGCCCCACCAGGATGTAGGGAAGCACGTGGTACCCGACCACGATGCCGGTGATGGGCCTCCGCAAGACTCGCGTCCGCTCAAAGATCCCACGGAGGAACGTTGGATCATAGGGACGGTCAAACATACGATTCCGTCATCCGCAACTAGACGTCCAGGATCCCAATCGGGATGGACCTGGGCGTGAAGAAGGAGAAGTCAGTAGGCATTATGCACAGCTTTCCAAAAAGCGTCAAGGGTATCGCCACGAGAGATTGCGGAATGGCTGCGTGTGCATTATGCTATCGTACGTGGGAGATTGCCCGGATCCGCAGCGAGAGGGGCGCGTACGCTGGAGATGCCTTCCTGGCGATGTCTAGAGAAAGGCGTGTGGGTTTCCGAGACTTAGCTGCCCTCGTGTTGTTGCTCGTCTTCGTGTTTGTTTTTGGGATGACCGTTATGTTGCTCTTTGGCTTCACGATCGCGCCACTGTTGCTAGGTGCACCTGGCCAGCCGGTTTCCCACGGCATCGAAATTTCATTATTCCTTATGATGGTAGTGACTAGCTTCCCCGTCGGAGGACTCATTGGCGGCCTGATTTGGGTCGCCCTCATGGGACTTCTGCTACCGCGTGACGCAGTCCTCAGATTGCTTTACATCGGTCCCCAGCTACCCGTGTTGACGGAATTGTGCGTCGACGTTCTCGATGCGGTGAGCGGACAAGGAAGGAGGTCCGGTACGTGATCGGAATTAGGGGCCGCACCCGAGCTTCGAGCCGACTATTCAAGAGCCGCCCGGCCCCAAGTGAGGTGTGGGTGTCCGCGAAGGCGAGCCGCCCGACTTAGGCCCGAGAATTGCACTGTTTCTGATCTGCGGGGAGGTGCCCAGGTCCGGTAGGACCTTCAGGCGTCTGAAGCCAGCCCCTGGAGCAGACAAAGGTCATCGCGATGAGTGAAGAGATAGTTCGGGCGGACAAGTCGTATCGCAGGAAGTTTTTCACTTGGCACGCTATCTTTATCCTGTTCGGTGCCGTGGTCATCGTATGGGGTCTCCCGTGGTTAGAGGAGTATCTCAGGCAGGCAAATCCAAAGACCGCAGCGGGGATTCTCAAGGGGTGGTTTATTTTTGCCTTTCTCAGCATTATTCCAATCGCCCTCTATATGCTGTCGCTCGGGCGGAAGGTGATCAAACATGAACGGATTCCGCTGCCAGGTGCAAAGGTTCTCATCGACACCAGACCCATCGTGGGGAAAAAGGCGACGGTGCGGGGTCGAGTGTTGGTCGGTGTCTCGCTGCTTCTCGTTGCCTTTGGTCTGTCCGGCGCCCTGACGACTCCCTTCATACTGGACAAGATAACCAGCGAAGAGGCTAAGATTACGAGCCCCGCCCATCCGCTACAGGAGACCGCTCTCCCGCGTAACCCCTGAATCTGGCCCCCAGCCGGGGGCCAATGCGAATATGCACAATGCCCCCTGGGCAAACGGGGCTGTCATGAAACTCAAGACGAGCCACAACGCTGCGAGAGAAAGAATCAATGAAAGGATCGTCTCGGGGAACACCCTCCTCGACAAGGTCACCGGTCAGTATTATGCCGCAAAGACCGCCGGGGCTTTTTCTGAAGAGCAGCACATACCACAATGGAAGGAGCAGTATGTTGAGTGGCTCCACAAGTGTCTGGGCTCTCTGCAGGACATATTCCCAACCCCCCAGGAAGCTATAACACTGAAAAACGCACAGGGGTCGGGATCTCTAAAGATGAATGCCAAATGGGCCAGTCTGACGGCAGACATCAAAGCAAAGCTGTCCACCTTGGAAATCATCATCAAATCGGTCGATTCCTACTCGATAGAAATGACGGACGAACTGTTCATTGAGGACATTGACTCCTTCGCCAAGGCCCGGGACATCAACCCGCGACAGGTGAAGCCGCTTTTGCCACTGAATCTGTCAGGAGATCAAGTCCGAACCTTCCTCGGGGAAATTCTCGGGGAACCGCTGCGAAGGCCCGACGACGGGGACGCCGCAACGGACATCTTTACGTCCACGGTAACAACCGGCGGCGATCGCGCACGAACCGCCCTCCTACTCAAGGGGGCCACCACGAGGGGGAAGCTGACGCTCAAGAAATGCGGGAAGCATGGGGAGCAGATCGCACGGCTCGTTGCCGTTCCAGCGGAACTCTATATGCTCCAGCACCTCGATCAGATTGAGAGCCGAGTTATCCGGGAATTGAAAACCAAGATCCAATCGCTGAATGGGGAAGGGAAGCAGTGCCGGATCTGCCTCGTGGATGGCATGGACACCGCTCGAATTCTTGTTGCGTACGGCAAGATCTCGCCGTAACGAGGAAAATCCTAAAATCCGCCTTGCAATTCTTGCTGCGGACGGCCCCCGGGTAGGACCGTGAACGACCGGCATACGAGTACGCCGCATATGTCATGAGCCGAACGGCGGAACCGCACGTCCTCAAGAACTGCGAGTCTCCCCGACTGAGCAAGCTCCACGGGATTTTCTTGATCATTCTCCTCCTGCCGTATGGAGAGGCGGAGGCCGCCCACAAGGTTGCCCACTGCCGGCCCCTCCCTGCGGATGCGGCCTTCCCGTCAGATTTTCCGGCCCTGCAAGATCAGGAATGGGGCTACCGTCTCGGCGGATGGGGCGGGATTGCCAAGGGCCGCCCCTTGCGCCGGCATCCTGTCATCTTCATCCACGGCAATACCCGTGACGCCAGTGACTGGGATGAACCGGGGCGCAGTGTGAAGAAACGCTTCCTGGATGCCGGCTATTCCCCGAAAGAGCTCTGGGCCGTCTCGTACAACGGGAAGAGCACCAAGGACCGCCTGCCGGGCTCACAGTGCGTGACTGACAACCGGACCAACATCCCGGACCTGGCCGCGTTCGTGAAGGCGGTTCTGGCCTATACGGGGGCCGCAAAGGTGGACCTCATCGCCCATTCCCTGGGGGTGACGATTGCCCGGGGCATGCTGGCACAGCACCCGGAGCTGGCCCGGATCGTCGAGCATTTTGTGACCATCGCCGGCCCGAACCACGGGACGACGCTCTGCCGCCGGCTGTGGCTGGTCTGGATCATCGGGTGGAGGGATCATATGGGATGCGACGAGTTGGTACCGGGGTCGGCCTGGTTACACAGTCTGAATGGCCCGAACGGCGAGAAAGAGGCGCCTGGCCCGACGCGGGTTCTGACCGTTTACGATGGGACAGGGGCCGACATCCTCTACCTCCCCTGGCTGTTTGGGTGGCCGGTGCGGGACCAGGACAGTCCGGCACTCAAAGGGGCAACCAACGTCAAAATGCCGGGCCTCACGCACGACGAGCTGAGGACGAACGATGAAGCTGTCTCTACGTACCTTCGCTTTGTCAATTAGCTCCTCACCCCCCTGGCATACCACTTGCAGACGCCCACAGCAAGCCAGGGGGACCCTATGCGGAACCGGCCGATCTTGCTGATTGACGACGATCCTCAGTCACGCGAACTGATCACTGCTATTCTCAGCGTCGCCGATTTTGAGGTCCTCTCGACTCCCGACGGCCTCTCAGGAATCGAACTGGCGCGCACGGCACAACCCATCGCAATCATCTTGGATATGATGATGCCCGGTATGGACGGCATCAGCACATTGCAGCGCCTGAGACGGGATCCCGTTCTTAAAGATATTCCTGTGGTCGGCATCACAGCCTCAACGGACCTCACGTATACCCAGAAGGCCTTTCGCGCTGGCGCCCAGTTCTTCTTGCCAAAGCCTTTTCGTGCGGCGAGCCTGCTCGGTGTGGTGGAGCTGGCAGCAGACTTGACTTTACGCGATACCCCGATGCACCGTCGCCGCCGCCACCCCCGTCACCTGGCAGAGGTTCCCGTGTCCTGTTTTATCCGCGGGCATCTGAGCAAGGCCTCGGAACTCAAGGGGAAAACGGGTAACGTCAGCCTTGGCGGACTTCTGCTCTTGTTACCCGAAACGCTGGCGCCTGGGACCCCCCTTCAGCTCGGGCTGGGACTTTCCGACGGACCAATCACCGCCAGAGGCAGAGTGATGTGGCGGGATCCCAAACCAATCGGCGAGCGCAGATTTCACCACGGGGTTCGACTTTTAGGCTTCAACGATGATGGCGGCCTCGCACAATATAGGGGCTACCTCGACCAGTTAGATGTAGAGCGCACTGCGTAAGCGTCCCACCGGCACCCATCCGGATCCCCTTACTCCTCGCACGCTCCCAACCTTCAGACTCTCGCCACTCTGTCTCTACGTACCAAGCAAAAAACCCGCCCATTGATCGAGTATCACTGATGACACAACTTTCAGTGATGCCTTTTCCAGCAGGCTCAAGAACTCGGATTGGGCAACTGCGGGCACCCCCGATATGACGATGAGACCATCCGGCCGAGCGCGTGCCCCCAATGCGGGGAGGACGACGGTCAGAGTATTCGCCTCAAGATTCGCGACGACGATATCGAAAAGCCTCCTGTCGGACAGCGCTTCGACTCGACCATTGATGAGGCAGACTTTCTGATCCAGCCCATTCTTCATGATATTTTGTCTGCATACCTTGCACGCTTCAAAGTCTTGATCAATGGCGACAACCTCCTTGGCCGCTCGTGTGGCTGCATAGATAGCCAAGATCCCCGTGCCGGTGCCGATGTCCAATACCGACTGCTCTTCGCGGAGAATGCCTTCCAGTATGCTGAGGCAGATGCGCGTCGTCGGGTGCGTCCCGGTACCAAACTTGCCACCGGGATCAATGATCAGATATGGTCTGCCATATGCAGAGGACGGATCCTCGTGTGGAAAAAGGAGGACAAGTCTCTCGCCTATCCAGATGGGCATTTCGGTCGCACCCCCTGGTTTCCGTCAAGGTTACTGCGGAAATCTCCCGACCCTTCGACGCCCATGTTGACAGGGATGTCCAAGACCACTATACTGTCTATAAAAATGACCGCCACCCTAGGAGGTTTCCATGAAGGAGGTCGACCGCTTCATGTCCATCACCGAGGCGAAGACCCGGTTGCTCGACCTGGTTAGGTATCTCAAAGAGAAGGACGACATCGTCGCCATCACAAAGAACGGGGTGCCGGCAGCCGTCCTCCTCAGCGTAGAGAAGTTCGAAGGGCTCCTGGAGACCATCGATATCCTGAGCGATGAGAAGGCGGTGAAATCCCTCCGCCGCTCCCTTCGAGAGGCGCGTGCCGGCCGCTGGATCCGCCATGAGGAGGTCTTCGGGAGAGAATGAAGACCTACCGGGCACGGTACACCCCCGAAGCTGCCCGCATCATCAGGAAGCTGCATCCCACCATCAAGGCCACTATCCGAACAGGCATCAGGGACATCCTCAAGGATCCCCTGCTGGGGCGGGAGCTCCAGCTCGAGCTGAGCGGATTTTGGCCCCTCCGAGTAAGGCGTTATTGCATTATTTACCGGATCAATGAGGAGCAGTCCTGCGTCGAGATCCACTATGTCGGCCCCCGCCGTGACGTTTACGAAAGCCTTCGCGACCTACTGGAGGAAAGGGGTGCCAAAGGCAGAGGCCCGCGCCCCGGAAGGATCAGGGGTGAGCACCGATAGAAGGCGAGGGCAATGGCGAAGGGACCGTTACCGGATAGTGGGGGCAACTTGGAAGGACCGCACGGGCCGTTTCAGCGCGGACCTTATTTCTTGACGAGCTTTTTGGCCTCGGCGACGATATTGTCGATTGACAGGCCGAACTTCTTGTACAGGGCCACCGGGTCTCCCGATTCCCCGAAATCGCGGACCGCGATCCGCCGGACCACTCCCTCGCCCC
>JAHFDE010000229.1 GCA_023249165.1 Candidatus Methylomirabilota bacterium
GGCGAGCCATTTGCCCAGGAGGATCACGACGACGGTGGCCAACATGGGGATGCCCCAGTGGAGGAGGCGGCTGTCGTGGATCATGAGTTCGATGACCTTTTTGTCGTCCACGATCATGAATCCAGCAGTCCAGCCGAGGATGCCGGCCCCGACATAGGCGAGCCAGGGGTAGCGGTCCATGAGTTTGGCAATCCACGCCGCACAGAACATGATGATGGGGATGCTCAAACCCAGGCCGAAGAGGATCAGGCCAAAACTTCCCCGCGAGGCCCCCCCAATGGCGATGATATTATCGGTGCTCATGATGAAGTCGGCCACGGCGATGATCCAGATCGCATGCCAGAACCCCTTGGCCGCCTGGCCGTGCATCTCCTCCATCTCTTTATGCTCCCGGAGGAGCTTCACGGCTATCCAGCCCACCAAGATCCCGCCAGCGGCGCTCAGAAATGGAACGAGCAGGAGCTGAGCAACGGCGAAGGTCGTCAGGACCCTCAGAACCACGGCGAGCCCAGCGCCGATGGCGATGACCGTTTTACGCTGGGGTGGTGGCAGAGGCCTGGCCGCCATAGCGATGATGAGGGCATTATCGCCGGCCAGAACGATGTCAATGAGGGTGATGCTGAGAAAGGCAAAGATGAAATCCCAGTTCATCTTGGCGTCCTTGATTGATGGCCACAGAAGAAATCCAATCTTTCTTACTCGATGCGATATTCTTTGTCAAACAAATAGCGACGGAGCCTTGCTCCTCTTCGATCGATAGTACATAAGCCGCCGGAACGACATCCAGAGCAGGGGTCAGGGACGTGAGATGGGGACGTCCCCAATTCCGCACCTTCGCCCTTGACTCCGCTCGCGCGTGAAGGGAGAATTGCCTAACTCTCATGGCAAGAACGGCGGTGGGCGGATCTCATTCCTGGAGGATGGGGAGAGAGTCTATTCGGAGGAACTGATGAGAATGAGAGCGAAGGTCCTGCATTCCCATGAGGGGCAATACATCAACGTCATCGGCGACAACCAGTACATCAAGCTGGCAGGCGAGGAAACCGCGGGCGCCTACACGCTCATCGAGGAGATCAACCCTCCGGGTGTCGGCATCCCTCTCCATGTTCACGAGAACGAGGATGAAACATTCCACGTCGTGGAAGGGCAGGTGGAATTCACGTTGGACGGAAAGCCCGTGACGGCCGGTGCCGGTACGACCGTCTATCTGCCGCGCCGAGTGCCGCACGCCTTCAAGGTAGTGGGGCAGACGCCGGCGAGGGTGCTCGTGTTGCTGTCCCCCTCCGGGTTAGAAAGGATGTTCCGGGAGCTGGCGCAGCTACCGCCGGGGCCGCCGGACATGGGAAAGGTGGTCGCCATCTGTGCTCGGTACGGCGTCCGGTTCTTGTAGGGGGCATCAGCGAAACGGGGCCAGTGAGCATTTTCTTTGCCAAGATACCCCGCCAGTAGGGTGAAGCAAGCTTAAGGAAGTCGCGCCTTCATGGCGATGAGTTGATTCTCGACCCGCCGAACCCCGGGCACTTCTTTGGCCATCCGCTCCGCCGGGCCTAGTCCCCTCCGGCCTTCTCCACCTCTTCCACCTTAAAGGTCCGTCCGACCCGTGCGGCGAGCGGGCGGATCGTCGGAAGCAAGAACAGGAAGATCGTCAAGAGCAGAAATCCGGCAGCGATGGGACGCTGGAGAAAGAAGATGAGAGAACCTCCGGAGAGGATGAGGCTCTGCCTGAGGGCCTCCTCGGTCATGTCCCCCAGGACCAGGGCGATGACCAGGGGCGCCAGCGGGTACTTGAGCTTCTTGAAGACGTAGCCAATGAGGCCATAGAGGAGCAGGAGCCAGATGTCCAACGTGGTGTTTTTCACCGCATAGGCGCCGATGGAGCTCAGGAGGACGATGAGGGGAGTTAGGATCGCATAAGGGACCTTTAGGATAGCGGCAAAGACGGGAACCATACACAGGCAAAAGAGGACCCCCATAACGTTTCCGATGTACATGCTCGCGATAAAACCCCAGACAAAATCTTTTTGCTCGACGAAGAGCAGCGGACCAGGTTGGAGGCCCCAGATGTAGAGACCGCCCAGGATGACGGCGGCGGTGGGGGAACCGGGAATCCCCAAGGTGATCAGGGGGAGGAGGGCCCCGATCCCGGCCGCGTGGGCGGCCGATTCGGTGGCTATGACCCCTTCGGGCACTCCGGTGCCGAACTTCTCCGGATGTTTGGAGTACTGCTTGGCGATCCCGTAGCTCATGAAGGAAGCCGGTGTTGCACCAGTTCCCGGCATGACCCCGATCCAGAACCCGAGGATCGTCCCGGCGATCCAGGTCACCAAATTTTTCCACAGGGTTTTAAGGGTCACCCAGATGTCCTTGAGACCGATTTTCCCCTGGACCCCCTTGAACTCCAACGCCTCCTCCGCCGCCAGGAGGATCTCGCCAATCCCGAAGAGGCCGATAGAGGCGGTAATGAAGCTGAAGCCGCTCAATAACGTAATGGAGCCGAAGTTGAGGCGGGGGCGGCCCGTGACGATGTCGAGGCCGACAGAGGC
>JAHFDE010000101.1 GCA_023249165.1 Candidatus Methylomirabilota bacterium
CCGCACGTGGAGCGCCGAGCGGTCAGCGTCGGAGTAAATCGCCACCGTCCGGATCCCCGACTCCCGGCAGGCCCGGATGACCCGCAGCGCGATTTCCCCTCGATTGGCGATCAGAATCTTTTGAAACATAGCAGCTATCAGCAGTCAGCAATCGGCGGTCAGCACATTCACAGAGCATCCTCGGCTCTAAAGGCTGGCAGCTGACAGCGGATAGCCGACAGCAGACGCCCCTGTGGGGCGTCAGAGGGGGATGTTCCCGTGCTTTTTCGGAGGGTTCGTGTCACGCTTGTTGGCCAGAATCTTCAGGGCCCTGATGAGCTTGGGTCGCGTCTCTTTCGGCTCGATCACCTCGTCGATGTAGCCTTTCTCGGCCGCCACATAGGGGTTGGCGAACTTGTCCTTGAATTCCTTGACCCGCTCGGCCCGGAACGCCTCCACGTCGGTCGCCTTGGCGAGCTCCCGGCGATAGAGGATATTCACCGCCCCCTCGGGCCCCATCACGGCGATCTCCGCTGACGGATAGGCCAGATTGTAATCGGCCCGCATGTGCTTGGACCCCATGACGCAGTAGGCGCCACCGTAGGACTTGCGGGTGATCACGGTGAGCTTCGGGACCGTGGCCTCGCCGTAGGCAAAGAGGAGCTTCGCCCCATGCTTGATGATCCCGCCGTGTTCCTGGGCCATCCCGGGGAGATACCCCGGGACATCTTGCAGGGTGATAATCGGGATGTTGAAGCAGTCGCAGAAGCGGATGAACCGGGCCGCCTTGATCGAGGAGTTGATGTCGAGGCATCCTGCGAGCACCATCGGCTGGTTCGCCACGATGCCGACCGGATGGCCATCGAGCCGGGCAAAGCCGACGATGACGTTTTGGGCGAGATGCTCTTGCACCTCAAAGAAGTACCTATCATCCACGACCAACCGAATCAGCTCCTTCATGTCATACGGCTTGTTAGGATTCTCGGGGACCAGCGTGTTGAGGCCCTCTTCCATCCGCTGGGGATCGTCCGTCGGCTGCCGCCAGGGCGGGCTTCCCACGTTATTCTGGGGGAGGAAGCTCAGGAGCTCCCGAATGGTGAGGAGGCACTCCTCTTCGGAATCGGCCGCGAAGTGGGCCACCCCGGAAGCAGAGTTGTGGGTCATCGCCCCTCCGAGCTCCTCAAAGGTGACCTCTTCTTGCAGGACCGTCTTGACCACATCGGGGCCGGTGACGAACATGTAGCTCGTCCCCTTCACCATGACGACGAAGTCCATCAGGGCCGGCGAATAGACCGCCCCCCCGGCGCAGGGTCCCATGATCGCCGTGACCTGGGGGATGACCCCCGAGGCCAGGACGTTCCGCAAGAAGATATCGGCATAGCCGGCGAGGGAGTCCACCCCCTCCTGGATCCTGGCGCCCCCCGAATCGTTGAGGCTGACGAGGGGAACACCCATCTTGACCGCCAGGTCCATGACCTTGCAGATCTTCTGTGCGTTGGTCACGCTGAGCGATCCACCGAGGCTGGTGAAATCATAGGCGAAGATGTACACCGGCCGCCCCTCGATCGTGCCATGCCCGATCACGACGCCATCGCCGGGGAGCTTCTGCTTCTCCATCCCGAAGTCGGTGCAGCGGTGGGTGACCAGCATGTCCATTTCCGTGAAGCTTCCCGGATCGAGCAGCACATTGAGCCGTTCCCGCGCGGTGAGTTTGCCGGCCTGGTGCTGCTTTTCGATCCGCTCGGGACCTCCACCCGCGAGCGCCGCTTCCTTTCGCCGATGAAGCTCCTTGAGTTTCTCTTCGCGGGACATCGCTCCAGGCTCCTTTCACGCATTCCAAAACGGGGTTTTTTTCATATCAGCGCTCCGGATAAATGTCAATCACATATTTGACCAGGGATCCGGCCCGAGAGAAAGACCTCCCCTGGCATAAGGGTTGCAAGCCACGGGGTCGCACCCCAGGAGGGATCCATGAGGACGATCCTGATCGTGGAGGACAACCCCATGAATATGGAGCTGGCCCGGGATGTCCTCGAAGCCAACGGATACTGCGTCCGAGAGGCAGCCTCGGCGGGAGAGGCGCTGCAGGCCCTGCAAGAGAGCCTGCCGGATCTCATCCTTATGGATATCCAGCTCCCCGGACTCGACGGACTCGAGCTCACCCGAACCTTGAAGCAGGATGCGGACACGAAGGACATCATCGTCGTCGCCATGACCGCCCATGCCATGAAAGGGGATCGCGAGCGGATCCTCGAGGCCGGCTGCAGCGGCTACATTGCGAAACCGATCGACACCCGGGCGCTGAGCCGGGAGGTGGCCCGACTCCTGCCCGCGGGGAAGGCAGCGGCCCACCCAGGAAGCCTCTAGCTGTCAGCTGTCAGCCATGAGCGGCTAGAAGGCTGGTACGCTAGAAGGCTTGGAAGCTGAGACCATTCCTATGAATTGCCCGTTGCCGGGCGGGAGTATTCCAGCCTGCTACCATCCTAGCATTCCAGCATTCCAGCGGCTGACAACCGACGGCTGATGGCTGGCGCGCGATCGCGCCCCATTTTTCCCGTTGACATCCCGACCTTCCAGCCTACAATTATCATATCTGCCTTGAAAATCCGTGAAGACCTGCCGAAGTGGCGGAATTGGTAGACGCGCACGTTTGAGGGGCGTGTGGGGTAACCCGTGGGGGTTCGAGTCCCCCCTTCGGCACCACGGTTCCCTCGGGACCGGGGGGAGAGCCTTGCGCCGAATTCGAAAGAGCCTAGGGCCAGCCGCTGAAAGGACACTCTCGCGCGGAATAAAGCCGGTGACCACCCGTCAAAATGGGTAAGCAAACAGCGGCCAGCCCGTCGCGAAGATCCGACGGGGGAAGCCTACGGAATCCTTTGGGACTCGGCCACGACCGGTGCCAAGAACGAGAAATAATTAAGGAGGGGAATGTGATGCGAAGGCTCACCGTTGTCATCGCTACCGTCGCCCTCCTCAGCGCCTGTGCCCAGCGACCTCTCACCACCCAGGAGAAGGGGGCCGTGACCGGCGCCGCCCTGGGGGCAGGCACAGGCGCCATTATCGGAGGCGCCACCGGCAGCGCCGGGACCGGTGCCGCCATCGGGGCCGGCCTTGGCCTCCTGACTGGTGCTATGATCGGTGGGGCCATCGAGAACGAGCGCGGGGAAGCAGCCCCCCTACCACCTGCACGTCCTGTTGCATCGACCCCGCCACCCGCCCCGACGCAGCCGCAGGCGGGGTACCCCACCGCGACGGCGCCCACCATCGATCCCACCTCGGGACAGTTGCTGAACAGCACACGATGGCGCCTGGAGGTCTTTGTCGACACCGATCCCCAGGTCACGCCCAGCGGAACCGCCATTCTGTTGAATCCCCAAGAGTCCCGGCAATACTCCCTGGACATGGGTCCCCATCGCGTGGTCGCCAGGGCCCTGGTGGACACCCAGTTCGGCACGCGAACGGTGGGACGCTATGACCGGACCATCCAGGTAGATCCCCGCGGCAGCGGGTGGACCCTGCGCTTTACCGAGGCCGATTTCCGGTAGGATCATCGGCAATGGCCACGTATGTCTTCTTCTCTCTCGGGCTTCCGCCGAGATCAGGCCCCGAGCACGAAGTAGTCTCTTCTGGGGTTTCCAACGAAAGGAGGCCACCCGATGCCTGAACAATTCAACGTCCTGGACCTGATCCGCCAGGGCGGGATCACGATCTATCCTCTCCTGGCCTGTTCCGTTCTCAGCCTGGCCGTGATCGGGGAGCGGACCTGGATCCTGTGGAAGGTGATCCGGCCGGGGAAGGCGATAGCCGCCTCGGTCTTGGGATTCCTGCGTCGGCAAGAACTGCAGGAGGCGCGGTATGCGTGTAAGACCTCCGGTACACCCGTGGCGGAGATCTTCCTGGCCGGTCTGGGGACGCCGAACCTCGCCCCGGAGGGGATGGCTGACCTCATGGACCGGAAGCGGCAGGAGTTGGTGCAGGGCCTCAAGCGCCACCTCTGGATCCTGGGAACCATCGGATCCAGCGCCCCGTTCATCGGCCTCCTCGGGACCGTCGTGGGAATCGTCCGGAGCTTCCACAGCATGGCCGTGACGGGGACCGGTGGATTCGCAGTCGTGGCCGCCGGAATCTCGGAGGCGCTCATCGCCACCGCGGTCGGCCTCGTGGTGGCGGTCATCTCCCTCGTCATGTACAACAGCTTCGTCACGGTCGTGAATAACTTCGGCGCCTTCCTTCGGTTCCGGATCGAAGAGATGGCCGCGGCGCTGAAAGCGAAGGAGGTCGATCATGGCGCTCTCGCGGATCGCCGAACCGCCTAGCGACGAGGTCGTCGCCGAAATCAACATCACACCTCTCACGGACGTGTTCCTCGTCCTGTTGATCATCTTCATGGTGACCAGCACGGCGCTCATCCAGTCAGGGCTCAACGTGAACCTGCCGCGGTCTCGGGCGGCCGGGACTCAACCCCAAGGGGTCACCATCACGGTGGCGGCTGATGGGCAGATGGCTGTCAACGACCAGCGCACCGATCTCGCGGGTCTCGGCGAGCGACTCCGGGCCGCCTTTGCCTCCGGGAAGGACCCCGTGGTGACGATCCGAGGGGATGAACGGGTGATCCTGGGATCCCTGGTGGAGATCATGGACATCGCCAGGCGATCCGGCGCGGAGAAGATCGGCGTGGCCACCCGCCCCGTGGAGCGATGAGCCGAGAGAGGACCGGGGACTGAGGACCGATGGCATGTCGCGTATGGCGTATGGCAAGAGCCATGTGCCATGCGGGAGGCTAGGAAAGGACGATCATGACGCGGGGGATGTACGGCCTCTACTGGGAGCCGCCGACGGAGCTGGCGTACGCGGGACCGAGCATCGCCCTGCCCGCGGCGCTCCCGCGGTTCATGGCGCTCTCGACGGCCTGGCACTGCCTTTGCGTCCTGCTCTTGGTCTGGGCTGGATTCCCGTTCGGTCTTTCGAAGCAGCAGGAGGCCCTCGTCATTCGCGACATCGACTTCTTCGAGACCGCCCAGCCACTCCGCGTGGTCGAGGCGGGGGGAGGGGGCGGCCGGTCGCGGGCCCCCGAAGCCACCAAGAGCGCTCCCAAGACCGTTGCAAAAGCCTCTTCCGCCGGCGCATCGGCGCCCAAGGCGAATGCGCCCACGACGCCATCCCCCGCCTCGGTCAGTCCGAGAGCTGCCGAGTCCTCGCCACCGCCAGCGTCGCCGGTTCCGGGCCTCGAGATCCCCGCGCCCAAGACCATCGGGGGACCTGTCGTGAGGAGCGCGGGGCCGGCGCCGGCTCCTACGCGGGTCGATGGGACAGCGCCGTCCCGCGAGAAGTCTGCTATGTCTCCACCCTCGGCGGGTGAGGTGGCCAAGATCGTCGAGGGGGACGGCCCGAGGGTCCTCGCCCCGAGCGCCGCTCCTCTCCCTGGGACCGTTGCAGCCGGGCCGCAGACCATCGGTTCCCCTGGCGCTTCTCAGGGGGGCGCGGCGGGACCGAGAGGGCCCACGAAGGTGGACGTGCCCCGACCATCCGGGGGGGATGCAGGGGGGGGTGGCGGCGGGACCCAGCTCATGGAGACCGCTCGGGCAGTGACGTCGGGAGGAGGTGGGGGAGGGCTGGTGGCGCCCGTGGTGATCCCTGAGAAGTTCACGCGCGGAGGAGAGGGATCCGGGACCGGGTTGGGGACGGGGACCGGCTCCGGTGTCGGGACCGGCTCGGGAACGGGCCGGGGCTCCGGGGTCGGGTCCGGTACCGGGCCTGGACATGGTCCGGGCATCGCCTCCATCAACACGGCAGACCCGGACTTCAGTCAATACTTCCAACTGATCAAGGATCGAGTCAACGCTGCCTGGCGATATCCGAAAGGTGTGACGGGGACGCACAAGCTTTCGCTGAGCTTCACGCTCAAGCGGGATGGGGCGGTCCAGTCGATCCGCGTCGTCAGCTCCAGCAATGCGGCTCTCAACGACAGCGCCCTGGCAGCCATGGAGCGGGCCTCACCCTTCCCGCCCATCCCGGAAAAGTTCCGGCAGCTTGCCGGCGAGCCTCTGACGATGATCTTCACGGTGACAGTGAAATGATGGGAACCCGTCGATGGATCACACGGTGGCGGCGGTGGAGCGGAGGGGAAGACCTGCGCCTGGAGGACGGCGTGGCCGCTTCTCGCGTCCTGACGCGATTCAGTCCATTGAGTCTGTTGGGTTCCTTGAGTCCATGGGGTCTATCTTGTTTATTGACCTCGGCCGCCCTATTGGCGAGCCCGCATGGGGCGCTGGCACAGTCGAAGCCCCGAGCGGTCTTCCATTACGACGAGAAGGGCCAGGTGAGCCGCCAGGAGCTGGACACCAAGGGAACCGGCAAGGTGGACCTCTGGATCTACTACGTGGATGGGCAGATCGATCGGCAGGAAGAGGACACGGTCGGTGATGGCCGTCCTCACGTCTGGTCCTACTTCTTGAAGGGACGGCTGGACAAGCAGGCCGTGGACACGAAAGGGAGCGGACGCCCGGACACCTGGTACTTCGTGGATACCAAGGGCCAGGTTGCCCGGAAGTGGCTGGACACCAAGGGGACGGGGAAGCCGGATGTCTGGGTGTACTACGACGAGGGGAAGGTGGTCCGGTCCGAGCACGATCTGAACGGCGAAGGCTCGCCCGACCGTTTTCTCCATTTTCAGGAAGGCAAGCTCCAGCGGGCGGAAGAGTCCACGCAGCGAAACGGCAAGATCGACCTCTGGGCCTTCTATGACGCCAAGGGGGAGCTGGTCCGGGATGAGCGGGACACCGCGGGCGTTGGGCGGCCCGATCTCATCTCGCACTTCGCCAACGGGAAGCTCGTGCGGAAAGAGGAGGCCACCAAGCACGATGGCCGCATCAACCGCTGGTCGGTCTTCGAGAACGGCAAGCTGGCCAAGCTCGAGGAGGACCGGAACGGGGACGGGAAGAAGGACCTCTGGGTGACCTTCCAGGATGGGAAGAAGGTGAAGCAGGAGGAAGATGCGGCCTTCGTCGGTCGGGTTACCGTCGTCTACACCTTCGACGCCAATGAGCAGGTGGTCCGTACGGAGGAGGACACGGGCAAGACCGGGGTCTTCGACAAGGTGACCTCCTACAAGAACGGGCAGATCACGCGGGTGGAGGAGGACACCAAGCGGACGGGCCGGAGAGACCTGGTGAGTTTCTACGAGAACGGAGCGCTGATCCGGCAGGAGGCGGATACCCGCGGGACCGGCAAGCCGGACGTGTGGATCACTTATACGAATGGCGAGAAGGCAACCCAGGAGGAGCTGCTGGACGCTGAGGGAAAAGCCCGAGTCCGGTACACATTCCAGAATGGGAAACTCTCCACCAAGGAGATCCTGGGCGACCTCCCCGCCGACCTCCAGCGCCAAGAGGTTATCAAGAAGTAGATCGGGGGGCGACCGCGAAAGAAAGCAGTCAGCAAGCAGTAAACGGGAAGGGTCTCAGGTGTTGGGTGTCGATAGCTGACAGTTGACAGCTTCCCAGAGCGAGGAGGCCCGATGTCGAGGGGTCGATTGATCTGGCTTCCGCCGATGGTGGGGTTGCTCATCTCTGGATGCGCCACCGGGGGCACTGCGCAAACGCCGTCACATCCCGGAGGTCCTTCGGCGGGCGTAGGTGTCAGCGGGGGAAAGAGCGGCGTCGGCGTTTCCTCGGGCGTGCAGATTCCTCCGGGCTCCGATCCGGTGCTCGACTTCCTGCTGAAGGGCGCTGCAATCGGGGCGATTGGGGGACCGATTGGGTTAGGGGCCGGCGCGGTCGCGGGGTTGATCTATGGCCTTTTCGAGAAAGACCGGATGGAAAAACGTGCCCAGTCAGAGACGACCCGGCAGGCCAAGA
>JAHFDE010000230.1 GCA_023249165.1 Candidatus Methylomirabilota bacterium
AAGAGGCGCGGTATACTGACTGACACCTGCCCAATGCCGGAAGGTTAAGGTGAGGCGTCATCCCGCAAGGGAGAAGCGTTGACCCGAAGCCCCGGTGAATGGCGGCCGTAACTATAACGGTCCTAAGGTAGCGAAATTCCTTGTCGGGTAAGTTCCGACGCGCACGAATGGTGTAACGACTTGAGCGCTGTCTCAACGGGGGGCTCGGCGAAATTGTGGTCGCAGTGAAGACGCTGCGTGCCCGCATGTAGACGAAAAGACCCCAGAACCTTTACTGCAACCTGATATTGAACATGTAGTCAGACTGTGTAGGATAGGTGGGAGGCGTCGATCCCTGGCCGCTAGGTCGGGGGGAGCCAACGGTGAAATACCACCCTGTTTGTCCGCGTGTTCTAACGTCTAAGGTCTGAACCGACCGGACGGACAGTGCCAGGTGGGCAGTTTGACTGGGGCGGTTTCCTCCCAAAGCGTAACGGAGGAGCCCAAAGGTACCCTCAGTGCGGTCGGCAATCGCACGTTGAGTGTAAAGGCAGAAGGGTGCTTGACTGCGAGACTGACAAGTCGAGCAGGGACGAAAGTCGGGCTTAATGATCCGGCGGTGGAAGGTGGAATCGCCGTCGCTCAACGGATAATAGGTACTCTGGGGATAACAGGCTTATCGGACCCGAGAGTTCATATCGACGGTCCGGTTTGGCACCTCGATGTCGGCTCATCGCATCCTGGGGCTGGAGAAGGTCCCAAGGGTCCGGCTGTTCGCCGGTTAAAGCGGTACGCGAGCTGGGTTTAGAACGTCGTGAGACAGTTCGGTCTCTATCTCATGTGGGCGGAGGAAGTTTGAGGGGAGTTTCGCACAGTACGAGAGGACCTGCGAGAACGGACCTCCCGTGTCCCGGTTGTCACGCCAGTGGCAGCGCCGGTTAGCGGTGTCCGGAGAGGATAAGCGCTGAAAGCATCTAAGTGCCAAGCCTCCCCCAAGATGAGACTTCCCGGGTCGCAAGACCCCTCAAGGCCCCTGGTAGACTACCAGGTTGATAGGCCGCAAGTGGAAGGGCTGTGAGGCCTTAAGCTAAGCGGTACTAATCGGCCGTGCGGCTTGACCACGGTTTTTCTTCTTCGACGACACGTTGCGTTGTCAGATATTGAGATATTCTGGAGTGCCCATACCGAGGGGGTCACACCCGATCCCATTCCGAATTCGGTCGTTAAGCCCCTCAGGGCCGATGGTAGTAATTCCGAAAGGAATTGCGAGAGTAGGACGGCGCTCCGGTTATTTCTTCAAACGGCGATCCCTCACCGGGTCGCCGTTTTTTTGTTACACTTGAGTTCCTGGGACACGGGTTGAATGGGGAGGTGTGGCGATGAAGATTATCAGGCCGGTCATTCTGGTGTTCCTTGTGCTTTGTGGGTTTGGGTACGTTGGCCAGGCCCAGAAGACCATTGCCATCATGAAGGTGCGATTGTCAATGGCGCGTCAGGAAGGTAAAATTTCCGAGGACCAATATGAGAAGGAAATACAGGAGCTGCCCTCTCTAGGAAAGGTGTTGTTAAATCCCAGACTCATGTCCGGCGTTGATTAGAACGGAAAATGCTGAGGACGCGGCCGTAATGGGGCGGGGAGGCGGCGGGGCGGCAGAGAGCGCTTGCGGAGATGCCGATGAATCGGAAGCTGAGCAAAAAGAAGAGATTAAAGCGTCTGGGAGCTGAAACGCTGGATGTGCTGAGCGACCCGGTCATGATGCAGCAAATCAAGAGGAGTAGGATATATTTTGCCAGGGGTGGAAAGGGAAAGAGTTTCAAAGAAGTGTTTAAGGAGCCGCTGATTTCCGTTGGGATAGTAAAGGCGGCGCATCAAGCTCTGGACGATCTCAAGCACAAGCGGCTCATTTCACTTCGCGACTATCTGCGAGGCAAGCACAGTCATTAAGGATGTCTGACGAGGTGCCGGTCTACACGCGAGCACAGGTAGAGGCGGAGGTGGCGCGGCTATACGGGAACAACTCCGTGAAAGGGATTATGGCGCTGCTGGATCAGTATCGGTCCGAGCTGGGCGGGGTGGAGCGCGTGCAGATGGGGATCCTGAAGCTCAGCGAGGGCGATATCTCGAAGCTCCGGCACTATGTCGAGGAGGCGCGGAAAGATTTTCGGGACATCCTCTACTGGGCCGAATATTATGGACGGTGACAGACGTGCGGCAGACGGGCGAGGAGGTATGAGATGAACCCGCGACTTGTCAGCATCGGGATGGCGGTGGCGCTGGGAATGGCGGCTCCGGCGTGGGCCAACGGCAAGGGGCGGGGGCACGCGCAGCCGGCGCCGAGTGCGAAAGAGACGGGCAAGCGGGTCGTGAACGAAATCGCGGATACGGTGGCCGATGAGCTGCTGGATGAGCAGGGGCGGGTGACGACGACAAGCCGTCCGCCGGGCCTGGCGAAACAGAATAAGATGCCACCCGGTCTCGAGAAGCAGGGCAAGACGCCACCGGGGTGGGCCAAAGGGAAGAAGGCGGGGTGGCAAGA
>JAHFDE010000102.1 GCA_023249165.1 Candidatus Methylomirabilota bacterium
ACGATCAGCTGTTCGACGTCGACTTCCCGGCCGTTGACTTTCTTGGTGCCGAAGAGCTCCGGAAAGGTTTGGGCGATGTCCTCGCGGATGATCATGGCCTCGGCCTCCTCAGCATGTCCCTGTGGGCATGCCTATCATTGAACCACCGGGCCGCCTGGACCTGGCTGCCGTACGGTCCCCCTGGATGCTACCGGCGGCGGAAATACCCAGATGCTAAAGGAGGATGGAGCGCCAGTCAAGGGGGCGATCGTGACGGGCGCGGGCCGCGGCATCGGCCGCGCCGCGGCGCTCGCTCCTACTTTCCCTTTGACAGGCTGCCAGGGCTGTGCTAACTAACGAGAAGCACGGATCTTACGCCGACGTGCGTCTTCTTCCCTGCGAGCGACAGAGTCCCGCCGCGCGGGAGACATTCATCGATGCATCACTTTCACTACCGGGGTGAGGACCTCTACTGTGAAGAGGTCCCCATCTCGGCCCTTGCCGATGAGGTCGGAACCCCCTTCTATCTGTACAGTCACGCCACCCTCACGCGCCATTTTCGCGTCTTCGATGAGGCCTTCCAGGAGGTTCCGCATCTGATCTGCTTTGCCGTCAAGGCGAACGCCAACCTCGCCATCCTGAGGCTCTTCGCCACGATGGGCGGCGGGGCGGACGTGGTCTCGGGCGGAGAGCTCTTCCGGGCGCTCCACGCCGGCATACCCCCCGAGCGGATTGTGTTCGCTGGGGTGGGGAAGCATCGGGAGGAGATGCGGGAAGCCCTCAAGGCGGACATCCTCATGTTCAATGCGGAATCGTCGCAGGAGCTGCGTCTGCTCAATCAGGTGGCGGGAGAGATGGGGACGGTGGCCCGGGTGGCTGTTCGGGTGAACCCCGATGTGGATCCCAAGACGCATCCGTACATCTCCACCGGGCTCAAGAAGACCAAGTTCGGCATAGACATCTCGATCGCCCTGGAGGAGTATCAGCTGGCGCAGACGCTGTCCCACATCGCCATCGTCGGGGTCCATACCCATATCGGCTCGCAGATCACCGATGTGAGCCCCTTCGTCGATAGCCTGACCCGCATCGCCGAGTTGATCCATGAGCTGCGCACGCGTGGTATCGACATTCGGTACCTGGATGTGGGCGGCGGGCTGGGGATCCCGTATGGAGACGAGACGCCGCCGCACCCGACCGAGATGGCCCGGGCGGTCATCCCCATCCTGAAGGACCTGGGATGCACGATCCTCTTTGAGCCGGGACGCGTGATTGTCGGGAACGCCGGGATCCTGGTGACCAGGGTGCTCTACACGAAACGGACCCCCACGAAGGATTTTGTCATTGTGGATGCGGGGATGAACGACCTTATCCGCCCAAGCCTGTATGGCTCCTACCACGCCATCCAGCCCGTCCGGCGGCAGGAAGGGCGGCAGCGCCTCACCGTGGATGTGGTTGGCCCAATCTGCGAGTCCGGAGACTTCCTCGCGAAGGATCGGGAGATCGCCATGGTGGAGCCCGGGGAGCTCTTGGCCGTGATGAGCGCCGGTGCGTACGGATTTACCATGGCCTCGAACTATAACGCCCGACCTCGGGCCGCCGAGGTTCTGGTCAAGGGCGATCGGCACTTCCTGATCCGGGCGCGGGAGCGTTACGAGGATCTCATTCGCGGCGAGGTGGTTCCCGACGACCTGTAATTCGATCACCGATGACCGTGAACCAAGAGCTCGGAGGGACCTTCCTCGGCGGCGCCAGATTCTCCGAGGACTTGATGCGCAGAGGCAAAGTTACGCATGCTGAGGCGTTGTAATTCGCTAGTGCGGGCCACCCCCACCTGCGCTGCGCTCCGGCGGCGGGACCCCGGCCGACGCAAGCCAGATGTCGCCTGCCTCGGAAGGCACCTCCTCCTCGCTCTTGGCGCCGTCGGACATTGGACTTTGGACATCGGACTTCCGTGAGCTGTGAACCATGAACCATGAACCATGGAGGGGAGGGCGATGAAGAAGAGCTTTGAAGGTTCCATCGTGGCGATGGTTACCCCCTTTCAAGACGGAAAGGTCGATGAACCCAAGATTCGCGAGCTGGTCGAGTTTCACGTCAAGAACGGGACCGATGCCATTGTTCCGTGCGGGACCACCGGTGAGTCTCCGACACTGAGCCATGCGGAGCACAAGCGGGTCGTGGAGGTCACGATTGAGGCGGCGGCGGGCCGGATCCCCGTGGTGGCCGGGACCGGGTCTAACTCCACCGCCGAGGCAATCGAGCTCACCCAACACGCCAAGAAGGCGGGCGCGGACGGCGTGCTGATGGTCTGCCCCTACTACAACAAGCCCACGCAGGCAGGCCTCATTGCCCACTACACAGCGGTGGCGGCGGCGGTGGACATCCCGATCATCATGTACAACATTCCGGGGCGGACCGGGGTCAACATGCTTACCGAGACCGTGGCGGTCCTGGCGGAGCTGCCAAGCGTCGTCGGCATGAAAGAGGCCAGCGGATCGCTCGAGCAGATGACGGAGGTCATCAGTCTCTGCGGGGATCGGCTCACGGTCGTCTCGGGCGATGATACGTTGACCCTCCCCCTGATGGCCGTTGGGGGGAAGGGAGTCATCTCGGTCGTCGCCAACATCGTCCCGAAGGAGACGGCGGAGATGACCCGCGCCGCATTGAACGGCGACTGGAAGCGGGCGAAAGAGCTTCACCTCCGCCTCTTCCCCCTCTGCAAGGCCATGTTCTACGAAACCAATCCGATCCCGGTGAAGACCGCCATGCAGCTTCTCGGGAGACTGAATGGCGAGCTCCGGCTGCCGCTCTGTCCGATGTCTCAAGCCAACCGGGACAAACTGCAGAAGGCACTGCGAGCCTACGGCCTACTGTCGTGAGCCTTTGGGGCGTGAGAATACCGCCCAGAGCCGATAGCTGAATCACCGAGCGGAGGAGCGATGATCCGGGTCATTGTCACCGGGGCCGCTGGGAGGATGGGGGGTCGCGTCCTGGCCCTCGCGAAGGAGGCGGGCGACTTTCGGATCGTCGGGGCCACGGAACGCCCCGGCCACTCCGCCATCGGGCAAGATGTCGGAGAGGTGGCCGGGATCGGGGCGGTGGGGGTCAAGGTGGCCGATGGCCTGGCGAGGATCATCGCGGGCGCCGAGGTCGTCATCGACTTCACGGCGCCGGAGGCCTCAGTCGATCATCTTCGGGTGGCGAGCCAGGCGGGTGTGCCCATCGTTGTGGGGACGACAGGGCTGACCAAGGAACATCTCGCGGAGGCCCGGCGTCTCGCCGCCCACATGGCCTGCGTCATCTCCCCGAACATGAGTGTGGGGGTCAACGTCCTCTTCAAGGTGTTGCGGGAGGTGGCCCGGACCCTGGGGGACGACTATGATGTGGAGATCATCGAGGCCCATCACCACTTCAAGAAGGATGCCCCATCCGGCACCGCCCTGCGGATGGCCCAGGTGGTGGCCGAGGCGTTGGGGCGGGACCTGGAGCAGGTGGGAGTTTACGGCCGGAAGGGGATCGTGGGGGAGCGGCCGAAGGCGCAGATCGGCGTCCACACCGTCCGCGCAGGCGATATCGTGGGGGAGCATACCGTCCTCTTCGGAGGCATGGGAGAGCGGATCGAAATTGGTCACCGGGCGCATAGCCGGGACAATTTCGCTCGGGGGGCGCTGCGGGCTGCCCGGTTCGTCGCGCAGGCCCCCAAGGGGCTCTATGACATGGCGGACGTCCTCGGGCTCAAGTAAACGCTTTCAGCAGTCAGCAGTCGGCTGTCACCTCCCGGTCCTCGGCCGGAGCGGATTGCTGATGGCTGATGGCTGACGGCTGGAGAGCGAATATATGCGGATCGTCCGGTTCCAGGCGGGTGGAGAGCCAAAGTATGGCGTGGTCGAGGATGACATCGTCCGGGAGATTGCCGGCAATGTCTTCGGGCGGTTCCGCCCCACCCGCAAGAAGCATCCCCTCAACCGTATCCGATTCCTCTCCCCGACCGAGCCCACCAAGATCGTGGGCGTCGGGCTCAACTTCCGGGATCACGCGGCGGAACTCGGCTTTGAACTTCCGGGTGAGCCGGTGATCTTCATCAAGCCGGGCACGACGGTCCTCCCGCACGGGGGAAAGATTCTCTATCCCAAGGTCTCGAACCGCCTGGATTATGGGGCCGAGTTGGCCGTCGTCATCGGGCGGTACGCCAAGGAAGTCCCTACGAAAAGGGCCGCCAGGGTCATCCTGGGGTACACCTGCTTCAATGACGTGACCGCGCGGGACCTGCAGCGCAAGGACGGCCAATGGACGCGGAGCAAGTCCTTTGATACCTTCGGCCCTGTCGGCCCCTGGGTGGAGACGGCCCTGGACCCCCACAATGCGCCGGTCCGCGCGTACTTGAACGGGGATCTCAAGCAGAGCTCCAGCACCGCCAACTTGATCTTTGACGTCCCATACATGGTGAGCTTTATCACGAGGATCATGCCGCTCTTTCCCGGAGACATTATCGCCACGGGGACCCCGTCTGGCATCGGCCCGATGAAGCCGGGGGACACGATCGAGATCGAGATCGGAGGGATCGGTCGGCTGCGGAATACGGTCACCCGCCAGCCCTAGGAGGCCCGATGAAGAGACGGTTTCCGTACGCCACCAGACTGAGGCAGCTTCCCCCGTATCTCTTCGCGGAGATCGATCGGCTGAAGCAAGAGGCGATCACGCGGGGAACGGACATCATCGATCTGGGGGTCGGGGACCCGGACCTTCCGACGCCCCCCCACATCGTCACGCGGATGGCCGAGGCCGCCGCAGACGCCCGGCATCACCGCTATCCCTCGTACGAGGGGCTGATGGAGTTCCGCCAGGCGGTGGCCGAGTGGTACCGGGACCGGTTCGGGGTGGTGCTCGATCCTGCCACGGAGGTCTTGACGCTCATCGGCAGCAAGGAAGGGATCGCCCACATGCCGCTGGCCTTCATCGAGCCCGGCGATGCGGTGCTCATCCCCGATCCCGGCTATCCAGTCTATCAAGCGGCGACGGCCTTTGCGGGTGGAACCCCCTATGCCCTCCCTCTCTACCCTTCGAACGGCTTCCTCCCAGATCTGGAGAGCATCCCGCTCGACGTGCTGCGCAAGGCCAAGATGCTCTTCCTGAATTACCCCAACAATCCGACGGCGGCGTGTGCCCCCGAGGCGTTCCTGGCTCAGGCTGTCGCCTTTGCCCGGAGGCACCGCCTCATCCTCTGCCACGATGCCGCCTACTCCGAGATCGCCTTCGACGGCTTCCGGCCCTCCTCTGTCCTGAGCGTCGAGGGGGCCAAAGAGGTGGCGATCGAGTACCACTCGTTGTCCAAGACGTACAACATGACCGGCTGGCGGATCGGGTTTGCCGTGGGGAATGCCGACATCCTGGCCGGGCTCGGCCGGATCAAGACCAATGTGGACTCCGGCGTCTTCCAGGCGATCCAGCTCGCCGGGATTGAGGCGCTCAAGGGCCCGCAGGACTGCGTCGCGGCCCACTGCAAGGTCTATCAGGAGCGGCGGGACGTCCTCGTCGAGGGGCTCACCCGTCTCGGATGGAACGTCCCCAGGCCGCGGGCCACCTTCTACGTCTGGATCCCGGTCCCTCCAGGGCATAACTCCACCGAGCTCGCCAAGCGGCTCTTGAGCGAGGCAGGGATCGTGATGACCCCGGGCGTCGGTTTCGGACCCCACGGCGAGGGGTTTATCCGGGCCGCCCTCACCGTTCCGGTTGACCAGATTCGGGAGGCCGTGGAACGCATCAGCAAAATAAGCCTGTAGTGGTTGGTGGATAGTGGTTCGTGATTGGTGGCTAGAAGGCTAGAACGCTAGAACGCTAGAACGCTAAAGGCAACAAACCCAATAAACTCTACGAACCCTATGAGCCCAACAAACCCAACAAACCCAACAAACCCCGTAGCCTATCTCGGTCTCGGCGGAAACGTGGGCGATCGGCAGGGAGCGCTCGAACAGGCCCTCTCGCTGCTGGTGTGCCGTCCCGGGATCCAGCTCCTCCGCCTCTCGTCCCTGTATGAGACGGAGCCGGTGGAGGCGTCGGGGGGCTGGTTCTTCAATAGCGTGGCAGAGGTCGAGACCTCTCTCGGCCCCGACGAGCTGCTCACGACCCTCGAGCAGGTGGAGGGGGCCTGTGGCCGGCCGCGCCTCCGTGAGCGGGGAGAGGCGCGGCTGGTGGACCTGGACCTTCTCCTCTACGGGTCTCGCATCATCGCGGAGCCGCATCTTCAGGTCCCGCACCCCCGGATGCACCTGCGACGCTTTGTCCTCGTCCCGCTGGCCGAGCTGGACCCCGGTCTGGTGCACCCAGGGCTCGGGACCCGGGTGAGTGACCTCCTCGCGCATCTTTCGCAGCTTCCCGAGGTTCGGATGGTTGCCCGGGAATGGTTTGTTGCCCGGGCCGGAGAGAGGGGTGTGCCGTGACCGCCGGCTTCGAGGCGCACTACGTGGCCGTCGAGGGGCCGATCGGGGTGGGCAAGACGGCGCTCGCCGAACTGCTGGCCCAACGGCTGCAGGCGCGGGCGGTTCTGGAGGCGGCCGAGGAGAACCCCTTCCTGAAAGATTTCTATCAGGATATGCGGCGGCACGCCTTTCAGACCCAGCTCTATTTCCTGCTGACCCGCTACCGCCAACAGCAGGAGCTCCTGCAGTTCGATCTGTTCAAGCAGCGGGTGGTGTGTGACCATCTTTTTGCGCGGGACAGGATCTTCGCCTATCTCACCCTGGATGATCACGAGCTCGCCCTCTACGAGAAGATGCACGCCCTCTTGGAGGCCCGCATCCCCAAGCCCGACTTCGTTATTTACTTGCAGGCGGACGTGGAGGTGTTGTATAAGAGGATCGCCGTCAGGGGGCGGGCATACGAACGGGACATGCCGCGCGCGTACCTGGAGGACGTGGTTCAGGCGTATACCCACTTTTTCTTCCATTACACCGAGACGCCTCTGCTGGTGGTCAACACGACGGACATCGACTTTGTGAAACGAAAGGGGGACCTTGACGACCTCATAACACAGATGCAGTCGATGAAGCGGGGAATGCAGTATTACGTCCCGCTTGGATCCTAGGCGGACCGAGACGGGCAGGGAAGGGCCGCTCGAACGGCAGAAAGTGCCACCCTGAACAGAGAAAACGTCGGGAGTGGCGAAGGTGCTCAAGGTGCGAGAGCGGCACAGCTGACTCAAGGCCTCCCGGCACGTCCGGGAGGTCTTTTTTGTTCATAGTTCAGGGTTCATAGTCCAGGATCCCAAAAATTTCGAATTTCGAAATTCGAATTTCGAAATTCTTCGGTCGTCGGTCACCGGTCAACGGTCATCGGAGGGGAGGGATCGATCGTGGCGACAACGCGGGTAACGACGGTCACCTTGCGGGAGATGAAGGATCGCGGCGAAAAGATCAGCATGCTCACCGCCTACGACTACCCGATTGCCCGGCTCCTCGATGAGGCGGGGATCGAGGTGATCCTGGTGGGCGACTCGTTAGCCATGGTGGGGCTCGGGTATGAGACCACCCTGCCCGTAACCATGGAGGAGATGCTTCATCACGTGCGCGCCGTGAGTCGAGGGGTGAAGCGGGCCCTTCTCGTGGCCGACATGCCGTTCGGCTCGTTTCAGGCCAGCGTGGAAGAGGGGGTGAGGAACGCCGGTCGCTTTCTGAAGGAGGCCGGCGCCCAGGGGGTCAAGCTGGAGGGGGGACGCGAGGTCGCTGACCTCACGCGGCGTCTCACATCCGTCGGCATCCCCGTGATGGGCCACCTCGGGCTGACCCCCCAGATGGTCCATCAGTTCGGGGGCTTC
>JAHFDE010000103.1 GCA_023249165.1 Candidatus Methylomirabilota bacterium
CGCTTCTCCTCAGGATACTGGACCGTTACCGCCCGGGTAAACAGGTACCGGAGCGTAATCTGCATCGAGAGGATGATGCTCCAGAAGCCTCCCCAAAGCTCTCGGAGATATCGCCACATCCTTCCACCTATCCTTGGAAAGTCCCGGCCCCCAGCCTAGCCGTGGGGCATCTTTCCTTCATCTAGTGATTCCATCAGCACATCCAACAGGGAGTACACGAACTGCTGAAGCACCTCGTCGGCATATTGTCCGAACCGATCCCGCTGCGGCTCAAAGGCCTGGTTGAAACGGTGGATAACCTCCCGTGGGAGCAACCCTCGTTCAGTGAGCGCTTGAAGGGTTGCCTCCAAGGTGAGTGACGCTCGCTTTAGCCCTCCAAAACCGGCCTCCAAGTCATTCAATCGCTTTTCCAGCTCATGAAGCTTTTCCGCCAGCTCCTGCCTCTCCATTATTTCTCCTTGTAAACACTTCGCCCGAGGCTTCTAATGCCCGAGATCCGGGCCAAAACTAGGCAGAATGTCCCTTAATGACATCTACGGTTCCCTGGACTCGCCATCTCGCTCATGCTCCAGAATCACCCTCTCCTTCATGCGGGTTCGCGCTTCGGAGGTACGAAGCGCTCACCACGGTCGAAGCTGCGAACCGGCGCACCGACTTCACGGTGACGGAACCCCATCTCTTCTATCATCCGTTTCAGGCCAGCGAGCTCACCGCGAGCACAATTTTCAGGGCGAGATGCACTGGCGATGGCGGCAGAAGATAAAAACAATTCGTTCAGACCTCCACTTCTACATCCGACCCGCTCACTCGGACACGATAGCTGGAAACACCAGCCCGAGCGGGCGGCGTGAGCACATCCCCACTTTTTACGTTAAACTTAGAGCCATGCCAGGGACACGTCACGGCTTCTCCTTCCAAAGAACCCTCGGAAAGGGGACCACCTCGGTGAGGACAGGTATCGTCGACGGCATGATACCCCTCCTCCAGTTTGAAAAGCGCGATCGCTTTTCCGTCAACCTCCACCTTCTTGCCCTGACCCGAAGCTAGCTCACTGGTCGTCGCCACCTTCACGAATTTCGCCATCTCTTGACCTCCTCATCACCATCATGTTCAAGGCCGGGTCCTTCCCTTTCCTTCCTGAGCATGGGTTCCTGATCCGCTAAGAGCTCCCAGAATAGAAGCACTGATTCAAAGTGGGTCATTGCATCACATCGGTCACCGGGAACAAGGGGCCGCGCACGCTATCTCGCACTGAACTTTCGGGCGTGGTCTTTCTTTCACCACTGGGCCAAGACCTCCTTTAACCAGGAGCGCCAGGCCAATCCATTCAGACCCTTTCTACGGCTCCGTATTCTGTTGAGGAAGAACTCCGCGAGCTCCTCATACCCCAGAAATTCCCGGAGCGTATATCCGCAGATCTGACATCGCTTATAAAAGAACGGCCAACCAGCTTCCCCTGTCTGCATCCGCCCGATCCGCTCCATCCGCCCGGTGCAGCAAGAACTTGGATTGGGCGGGGAGATGATTTCTCTTGGATACCGATCTTCAGGTCGACACTTGGGATCGTACCGAACGATTGTTAGCAAGTTCTCCATGACTGTCATGGTGGCTCAGATAGGAGTGCCTACTGAGGCACCCCATGTTTGTGGCTGACAACCTCCCGGGGATGTGCGGGGTCAACCGGAGAGATCTACTGGGGGACGAGGCTGTCGGGGTAAGAAACTACTCTCACTCAGGTAGCCACGACATTGAAGGGGCAAGGGCCGTGCCAGACATTTCTAGGCCTAAGGACAGATCGGACTCCCCTGCAATATCCTGTCAATTCAGGGATCGACGGCCTCGGATAGAAATACATGCGCCCGAGAGCGCCGCATGCGACGTGGGGAATTCCTGGAGGGCAGGGAGCTTCTCCCAGGTCAGAAGCGGATGTTGTAGATCCGGATCTTGTGCGTCAAGGTCTTCACATCGATCCCGAGCAGTCGCGCAGCGGGCGCCTTCTTCCCCCGGGTGTATCTGAGAGCCCGGATAATGGAGAGGCGTTCGACCTCCGCGAGCGGAAGGGGCGCATCCTCTTCTTCCCGAGGCGCAGAGATCGCCGTAGGATGGATATTCGGCGGAAGGTCTTCCGGGCTGATGACCGTTCCCGGCGTGAGGAGCACGAGCCGCTCGATCGTGTTGGCGAGCTCTCGCACGTTGCCCGGCCATGCATACCCCACCAGGTACTGGAGCGCCTCAGGAGAGAGGGATTTGGCCTGCTGACCCGGAAGTCGGAACTGGCTCAGGAAGTACTCGACCAGACGGGGGATATCCTCCCGACGGTCCCGGAGGGACGGGACCGTCAGGCTGACCACGTTGAGGCGGAAGAAGAGGTCTTCCCGAAACCGGCCAGCCCGGACCTCGTCCTGAAGGTCCTTGTTGGTGGCGGCAAAGATTCGGGTGTCGATCCGTCTGAGCCTGGTCCCCCCCACGCGCCTCAATTCTCCGGTGTCAAGGACCTGCAGGAGCTTCGCCTGCATCGCCGGGCTCATCTCAGCCACCTCATCGAGAAACACGGTCCCCGCATCCGCGACCTCAAAAAGCCCGGCCTTGGCGCTCACCGCCCCTGTGAAGGCCCCCTTCTCGTGACCGAAAAGCTCGCTTTCCAGGAGCTGATCCTGAAAGGCGCTGCAATTGATGACGAGGAAGGGGTGATCCGCCCGCGGGCTCGCCCGATGGATCGCTCTGGCGATGAGCCCCTTCCCCGTGCCGGTCTCTCCGGAGATCAGCACAGGGGCGTTCGATGGCGCCACGCGCTCTACCATGTGCAGAAGAGAGCGCATGGCGGGATCCTCCCCGAGAATTGCCGAGGCATCCTCCGCCTGACCCACCATGCGGCGGAGGGCGGTGTTTTCCTCTTGGAGTTGCCGTTTCTCGGCCGCGCGCCGCAACACCGCTTCGACGTCCGAGAGTTTAAAGGGCTTGGTCAGGTAATCATAGGCGCCGAGCTTCATCGCCTCGATCGCGCTCTCAATCTCTGGGTGCCCGGTGAGCACCACGATCTCGCCGGTCATGCCGCTACTGCGGAGCCGTCGGAGGGTCTCCATCCCGCCGAGACCTGGCATCTTGAGATCCAGGAGGACCACGTCGAAATCCTGCCGGGACAGCATCTCGAGCGCCTCCTCTCCAGTCTTCGCAGCGACCACCGCGCAGCCACCCCGCGGGAGTTCCCGCTCCATGAGGACCCGAGTCGGCTTCTCATCATCGACCACGAGCACCTGGATGGGACGTCGCTGCCTCACGATCTTCTCCCCTTTTCCTGTGTCGCCACCGGAAGTCGAATCACCACCGTCGTCCCCCGGCCCACCCCGTCACTCTTGACCTCGATCGAGCCCCCGTGCTGCTCTACAATCCCCTGACAAATGGCCAGTCCGAGACCGGTCCCTTTGCCCACTTCCTTGGTGGTAAAGAAAGGGTCAAAGACCTTCGTCAGGTGGTCTGGCGGGATCCCGGATCCGGTATCTTGGACCAGAATCTCTACGTGCCCTGAGGCCGGAAGCGCCGTAATCCGGACCTCGCCTTCTCCCTCAATCGCGTCCAGGGCGTTGGTCACGAGGTTCAGAATCACCTGCTGAAGCATCTGGTGATCGGCCCGAACCAAGGGGAGGCCCGGCGCGAGGTCGAGGGCAATCCGCTTGTTCGTGACCGCAGCCTGGCCCCTAATCAACGCCACGGTGTCTTGGACGAGGGATGCAAGATCGATCTCCTCGAAGCTTGGCTCCCGCTGCCGCGCGAAATCGAGCAGGCGTCTGACGATAGCCGTCGCCCGTCCGACTTCTTGCTGGATAAACGCGAGATACTCGGGGACGTCCCGAAACCCCTCTACCTCCTCGAGCCGCGCCGATTGGGCCCGCCGCCCTATAGCCTCAGCAAAGCCGGCGACCGATGAGAGAGGATTGTTGATCTCATGGGCGAGACCGGCGGCGAGGCGACCCAGCGAAACCAGCTTTTCCTGCCGGAGCAGGAGGTCTTGTGAGCGGCGCAGTTGCTCGTACGAGCGGCGCACCTCCTCATACAGGCTCGCGTTCTCCACGGCGATGGCTGCCTGCGCCGCCAAGGTGACCGCCAAGGCCTCATCCTCTTTGCTGAACTCCTCTGCGCCCTGCTTCTCTGTCAGGTACAGATTGCCAAACACTTTGCCCTTGGACACGATGGGGACGCCCAGGAACGAGCGCATCGCCGGATGATGGCTCGGAAATCCGTGCGATCGGGGATCGCTAGTGAGATCCTTTAACCGCAGTGGCTTCGCCTCCCGGGCCATCGCGCCGAGGATTCCTTTCCCGACTGGCAGGGGCCCGATCCTCGCCTTGGTCTGCTCATCAACGCCCACGGTGATGAACTGACTCAATCCCTCGCCATCGTCGTTGAGCACCCCGACCGCCCCATACTTGGCCCCAAGGACCTTGCAGGCGAGCCCCGCAATCTTTTCGAGGACCGATTCCAGCGAGAGCTCTTTCGCCAAGACCATGCCGGCCTCGACCAGCGCCCGCAACTGCTCAACGCCCCGGCGGACGACCCCCTCGCGCTCTTGGATGAAGGCCAAGGCCACAATGACCAGGATCCGGTTGGCCACGGGTTTGAAGAACTCAAGAGCCTGGATCAGCCGGTCAGGTCGCTCGCCGTACTTCTGCGTGAGGGATTGCTCGCATACCCCCTGGAGGGTCAACAGGGCGCCGAATATATGCTTTGGGGTCAAGCGGCGCAGGACCCCTCGGGCGGCCATGGCCTTGGCCAAAGCCTGGGCCCGGTGATAACGGCCCGTCTCGAGACAGGTGAGGTAGGCGTCGTAGATGGCGACCGAATCGGCCTCAAGCTCTTCCGTGGTCCCCCCCCGGAGATACCCGCGTGTCTCCATCTCTTCCATCCATTGACGACGGAGCGGCCCCTCTCGCCTCTGGAAGTGGGCCAACATCTCCCGGAGGACGCGGTCGAGCTGCACGCGGACCTGCCGCGGGTCGGTCCCCGACCTGCCTCGACTTCGCTTCACCGTAGGACGAGCCTTCTGGGCCACGCGCTTCAAAAAATCACCCTTTCCCCAGGCGTGGTGCTGAGCCCAGTATACCCGCAAACGAGCTACGGAGAAACACAGGACTCGGCCACTCGCGGGCTGGAGGAACAGGAGGGGGTTTTATCCGCTCGCGCGTAACCGAGCGAGCAACTGGGGATCGATCTTGGTCTTGACGGTGCGGCGATCCAGCTGCAGGCGACGCGCTGTCTCCTCGTAGCTCCCCGTCTGGGCGTACACGAGGGTGCAGTAGCGTCGCAACAGCTCGTCGGCGGTGAGCGTGCCGCCATTCAGCGCCCTTTCGAAGTCCTCCCGGGGCGAGACGGGGCGCGGCTCGGGCGGCCGGTATTCCTTGCGGATCAGCACGCTGCGCACGCATTGCTCCAACTCGCGGATATTCCCCGGCCAAGGGTAGTTGCGTCCGAGGTGCTTGACGATACAGGCCTCGACCTCCTCGGCCAGCGCCTCGGCCTGCGGACCGGCCAGGCGTCGCGCGATGTAGAGGATCAGCTCGCGCAGCACGGCCGGCGATTCCCGCAACTGGTCCCTAAGGGACGGGGTGGCGATCAGGTCCGCACAGAGCCGGTAGTAGAAGTCCTCACGCAACGCGCCCTGGCGCATCGCCTCGGCGAGATTCCGGTTCGTTGCAGCGATGATCTTACCGTGAAAATGGCGCTCGGTTGTATCGCCGACCGGCTGGAAGGTGCGCGTGTGGAGCACCCGGAGGAGCTTAACCTGGATCGCCCCGTCTAGGTCGCCGATCTCGTCGAGGAAAACCGTCCCCCATCGCGGGCAAATCTCGAGCCAGCCCCGCCGGTCCTGGAGTGCGCCAGTGAAAGCCCCGCGACGATGCCCGAACAGCTCCGACTCGATCAGGGTGGGGGGCAGGGCGGAGAGGTTCAGCGCATGGAACGCCCCGGTGAAGTCCTCGACGAAGGTCAACGTCTTCGAATCGAAGGGAACGTACCGCGACAGGCCGATGGCCCGGGCGACGAGTTCTTTCCCGGTCCCCGTCGGCCCCGTGACGAGGGTCGTCATATCCCCCATCCGTTCGTACAGCGCATCGCGATATCGGCGCATGTCATGCGTGAAAATCGATTGCCAGACCGCAGCACGAAGCCGCGCCGCCGCCATCGAGCCCCCGATGATATAGCTGAAGATGTGGTGGAAGGCGCGGCGAATCTGAAAGAAGCAGGCGAACAGGTGCGGCGCCTGGTGCTGGGACGGCGGCGTGAATCCTGCAATCTGCAGGTAGTGCTGCCAGTCCCGCAGAAAGTCCGTATAGAAACCGAAGGGCTTGTGCCCGGCCCTTCGATCGAGCGCGTTCGCGATGGCCGCGTGAAAACGGTCGTTATACCTATGGTAGAGGAGGAAGAGCACTCCGGTCTCGTAGAAGACAAGGTCGTCCTCCGGGGCGCTGGCACCACCGGCGAGGCGCTCCCGCAATTTCTTGACCAGCGTTTCAACCTTGGCAGTGATTTTCAGGATGTTGACGTGGGGGCTCTCGGGATCGGCAACGCGCAAACTCCAGATAGGCTCGGCCTCGCGAAAATCTGAACCCAGCGCCTCGCGCTCGCACTGGATGCGCTCGGGCAGGAACGGATTGCAGTAGCCCAGATTGGCCACCGCCCGCAAGAAGGCCCGCTCAGTTTGGTTCAGGAACGCCAAGCCCCCTCCTTCCAATGTGTACATTCAATGTATATATCCCGGCATGAATTGTCAAGCTTCCGTTCCTCGAGTGTCCCCCCCTCCAGTGTAAGTCGCTGATTTTTAGTATATCTCGGCGGAAGATTCGGAATGGCACACCCCTTGCCCCATTTGTGGGTAGCTTCGAGAGGGTAAGCCGAACGGAATCGGTCCGAGGGAAAGGGGGTAATCCCATGCAGCAAGAGACGACCCGACATTTCGTGACTGCACCGAGGGGAAAAATTATCCCGCAACAAGCCCTCCTTACGGTAACAACGCTGTTCCTCGCGGGGTGGATCATGGCCGGTTGCGCGGCGCGCCACCTAGTCGGATCGCCCATCAAGGAAGAGGGCATCCACAAGATCGTTGTGGGCAAGACGACACGGGCAGAAATCTTGAGCGTGTTTGGCCCCCCATACCGTGTCGAGTCGAAAGGCGATCAAGAGGTCCTCATGTACTTCTACGGGAAGCAGTCTCATTGGACGATCCTGCTCTATAGTGAGTCCCGCCACAGCGCGGACATCCTGAACGTTTACCTCAACCAGAACGGCATCGTGTCGAACTATGCCTTCTCCGAAGGAGTGGCTATTCCAGAGCGAGACTTCCCGACGCGATCTGTGGCCGTAGGCCATTAGCCGGCCCCACGCGTGGACCGATGGATGAGCGGTGAAGCGGGTTGGCGTGAGCCCGATTCTTGCAAGGCTACCGGCGGAAAGGCGTCGGGCGTGCTTCCTGCGGAGGCCAGCAGAATCGAATCGCTAGAGGAACGGTCGTGAGAGGTTTACGGATGATGAACCGACGGGACTTCATGAAGGCGGCGGGACTGCTGGCCTTGTGGCCGTACGGTTGCGCCAAGCAAACGTCAGCGCCGGCTGGGACGATCGTCAACGATGTCCATTCGCAACTCAATCCCACCCGGGTGGACCATATTGAGCGCGTCGATTCCCTTGAGGCGATTCGAACGACCATCCTGAAAGCCAAGCGAGAAGGGAAAGCGATCTCCGTTGCCGGCGGACGGCACGCCATGGGAGGCCAGCAATTCGGCGCCGACACG
>JAHFDE010000231.1 GCA_023249165.1 Candidatus Methylomirabilota bacterium
TATGGCGCAGAAACTACACGCCTCATCCCGCCCCGTCGGTCTCCGATCCTCGGGCAGGGATATCACGGAGAAGAACAATTCTGTCTTCGGGAACCTTCAGGCCGCGCAACCGATCCAGGATGTCTTCGCTGCCATTCAGAACAGCCAGGACAACCCAGTCGTAGCTCAACTCCGGGATCTCAGGGAGCGTCCGCACCTTGTGCCCGAGGAACGTGCTCCCCCCCTTCTCGTCATCGACGACGTGCTCAAGGCTGAGATCGAGCTCCCAGAGGACGAGGGCCGCAATCTCAGCAACCTCACCCGACCCAACCAGCAGGACCCGCCGCCCACCCGAGAGGCTGAGCGGCGACAGGCGCTGCTGAAACGTCTCGCGGAGGCTGGTGTAGTAGCTCAGCGAGTACTCCATGAACTGATAAGCCAGGCGAGCCTTTTCGGCGATTCCCCGGGGAGTGAGGAGATACTTCAGGCGGGAGCGCTTGACGTTGACGATCCTGACATACCCCTTTCTGGCCAGTCGCTTGATATAGAGGTTCGTCAGGCCCAACGCCATCCCGAGCTTCTTGGCCAGCGCGCGTTGGGTCACGCCCTGCCCCTTGGCGATTTCCGTCAGCAGTTCCAGTTCACGTTTCGCCTGGGGATCCATTCATTTTATCCCTTTGATTTCAGCAGATTATGCAGGATTCGGGCCAAGTTGTTCAACATTCGAACATTACAGGGAATCCTTGTCAAGGAAAATCTGGAAAGTGGGGTCCGCCAGAGGGAACCACCTGGAAAGGAAGTCCGGGGAAGGAGGGGGAAGTGGTTTTACGCCTCTCTACCGACCTCGATCACCTGGGCCCGGTACAGGCGGGCGTAGGTACCGCCCCACGCCAGGAGCTCTTCATGACTCCCCTGCTCCACGACCTGACCTTCATACAGAACCAACACCTTGTCCGCCCTCCGCACGGTCGAGAGGCGATGGGCGATCACAAACGTGGTGCGATGCTCCATCACGCGGTCCAGCGCCGCCTGCACGAGCTCCTCTGATTCCGCATCCAACGATGAGGTGGCCTCGTCCAGGATCAGGATCGGAGGGTCCTTCACCACGGCCCTGGCAATGGCGATCCGCTGACGTTGTCCACCGGAAAGGAGGACCCCCGACTCTCCAATCCGCGTCTCAAGCCCGTCGGGAAGCTTTTCGATGAACTCCAGAGCGTTGGCAATGCTGAGGGCCCGAACTACGCGCTCCGGGGACACATCCCGCCTGCCGTAGACGACGTTATTGAAGATGGAATCGTCAAAGAGGATGATCTCCTGGGTGACCATCCCGATCTGTTCGCGCAGGGACTTCAGCGTCACGCGACGGATGTCCACTCCGTCGATCTCGACCACCCCTGCGGTGGGATCATAGAAACGGGGGATGAGGTTGACCAGGGTGCTTTTGCCGGTGCCGCTCGGTCCCACAATGGCGACAATCTCACCCATCCGGGCGGAGACGGTCACATCCCTGAGGACCTCTTGATGCCCGTCGTAACTGAACGATACGTGCCGAAACACCACCCGTTCCCGCATCGGCGGCAGGAGGATCGCACCGGGAACCTCCTGGACCTCCGGTTGTGTATCCATCAGCTCAAAGATCCGCTGGACACCGGCCATTCCATGTTGAATGGAGTTATTCATTTTTCCGATTTTCCGGACCGGCTGGAAGAACAGCCCCAGCGTGACGAGAAAGGTCAGCAACTCCTCGGGAAGGATGAGCCCCCGAACAACCAGGTAACCCCCCATCCACACCACGAGGAGAACGCCGCCGAAGGACACGACCTCAATGACCGGCGATGAGAGCGCATCCACTTTCACGATCCGGAGGGAGGCCCGGAAGATCCCTGTATTCTTCTGCGCGAACCGGAGGCGCTCGTAGGCCTCCATCGCGAAGGCCTTGACGATCCGAATGCCGCTCACCGTTTGCTGGAGGAGGATGTTGAGCTCCGCCCGCCGTTCCTGGATCGCGGTCCCCCGCGCCCGGATCTTCTTGCCGAATTTCACGATGGGATAGACCGCGAGGGGCATGCAGGGCAATACGATCAGCGCCAGGGGCCAGTTGATCAGGAACAACACCACAAGCAAGCCCGCCGCGGTGAATGGCTCTTTCAGGAGGCTGGCAAAAAGCCACAGCAGGCTCCGACCACAGAGATCGACGTCGAAGGTCAGGCGGGACATGACCTCGCCGGTCGGCGTGCGAGTAAAGTACCCCAGGGAAAGCGTATGGAGATTGGCGTACAGATCGTCCCGGAGGTCCCGTTTGACCGCCTCGGCGACATAACTCATGAGGTATTCCTCGAGATACGAAAAAATCCCCCGGAGGATCGTCCCCAGGAAAAGGACCAGGGCAACGAGAGAGAGGAGTGTCAAGGCATTCGACGCCAGTGATTCGGGCAACCGGCTGAGGAGTCGTGGCCCCAGATCCTGCAAGGGGCCTGGCAGGCTGAGCCGGGGGGCGCTTCCCGCATGAAAGACGAGGCCGAAAATCGGC